>RFQN01000136.1 GCA_009924965.1 Verrucomicrobiota bacterium | reverse complement strand
AGAAGGTCCTCGACGAGGTCTCCGACCTCCGCGACGAGTCCGACGAGAACACCCGCGTGGTCATCGAGCTCAAGCGCAACGAGAACCCGAAGGTCGTCATCAACAAGCTCTACAAGCACACGAACTTCGAGAACTCCTTCGGCGTCATCCTGCTCGCCCTCGACAAGCGTCGCCCGAAGCAGATGAACATCCGCGAGCTGCTCGAGTGCTTCGTCGAGCACCGCCGCGACGTCGTCACCCGCCGCACCCGCTTCCGCCTCCGCAAGGCCGAGGACCGCGCCCATATCCTCGAGGGCTTCAAGATCGCCCTGCGCAACCTGGACGACTTCGTGAAGATCATCCGCGCCGCGTCCAACCGCGACGAGGCCCGCGTCAAGCTCATGGCCAAGTACGGACTCAGCGAGCGCCAAGCCGTGGCCATCCTCGACCTGCGCCTCTACCAGCTCACCGGCCTGGAGCGCGACAAGATCGAGGCCGAATACCGCGAACTGATGGCGCTCGTCGAAGAGCTCCGCAGCATCCTCTCGAGCGAGTCCAAACTGCTCTCCCTCATCAAGAAGGAGCTCCGCGACGCCGCTAAGAAGCACATCGGCCCCCGCAAGACGAAGGTCACGGCCCAGGAAGGCGACCTGTCCATGGAGGACATCGTGGCCAACGAGGGCTGCGTCGTCACCGTCTCCCACGCGGGCTTCATCAAGCGCACGCCGGTCGCCCAGTATCGCCTCCAGAAGCGCGGCGGCAAGGGCACCAAGGGCGCCGAGCTCTCCAAGGCGGCGTCCGATGAGGACAGCGACTTCATCGAGCACCTCTTCACGGCCAACACGCACGACCACATCCTGTTCTTCATGAACAATGGCCGCGTGTACGTGGAGAAGGTCTATGAGATCGAGGAAGCCAACCGCGCCTCGCGCGGCAAGTCCATCGCCCGCCTGCTCGACCTGAAGGACGACGAGAAGCTGGCCGCCATGGTCTGCGTCTCCAACTTCGAGGAGGGCAAGTTCCTCATGATGTGCACGGCCAACGGCACCATCAAGAAGACCGAGATCTCCAAGTACGCCAACTACCGCAAGGGCGGCATCATCGGCATCAACATCGAGCACGGCGACCGCCTTATCGCGGCCAAGCTGACCAACGGCGACAACGAGGTCGTGATGATCTCGCAGTCCGGCATGTCCATCCGCTTCCATGAATCGGACGTCCGTTCGATGGGCCGCGACACCACCGGCGTCGTCGGCATGAAGCTCGACAGCGGCGACCAGGTGAAGGCGATGGAAGTCGTCGACCCGGCCTGCACGCTGCTCGTCGTCGGCATCGACGGCATCGGCAAGCGCACGCCCTTCGACGATCCCGAGACCAAGGAGCCCATCTACCGCAAGCAGTCCCGCGGCGGTAAGGGCGTCATCGCCATCAGCACGGACGTCGGCGTCGCCGGCGCCCTCAGCGTGCAGGAGGCCGACGAGGTCATGCTGCTCACCAAGGGCGGCCAGTCGATTCGCACCAAGGTGTCGGACATCCGCTGCACCGCGGGCCGCAACACCAAGGGCGTCCGCGTCATGCGACTCAAGGATGGCGAGTCCCTGCTCGGCATCTCCAAGGTCGAGCGCTCGGACGAAGAAGAAGAGAACGCCGCCAAGCCCCAGGCCTAAGCGGCCGGGTCCCGACAGCAGAAGGGGCGCCTCGCGGCGCCCCTTTTTTTGTGCCTAGCGGAGGACGGCCTTAGGCCTTTTCCAGGGCTGCGATGCACTCCACGTGCCGCGTCTGGGGGAAGAGGTCGAACGGCTTGGCCGAGATGACCTTCCAGCCACGTCCGCAGAGGTACTTGAGGTCGCGGGCCTGGGTGTCCGGGGCGCAGCTGATGTAGACGATGCGGCGCGGGTTGAAGGCGTGCAGCTGCTCGAGGAACGGTTCGTCGCAGCCGCGGCGGGGCGGGTCGACGATGACGGCGGTCTCGGGGCCGCGGACGGGGACGTTGGCGAAGATCGATTCGGCGGAGCCGGCGATGAAGCGGCAGTTGAGGAAGCCGTTGAGCGTGGCGTTCTCGGCGGCCTTGCGGGCGGCTTCGGCGCTGACTTCGACGCCGTTGACGGACTCGAACTCGCGGGCGCCGGAGAGGGCGAAGAGGCCGGAGCCGCAATAGGTGTCGACGAGGTGCTTGGCGCCCGAGGCCTTGGCCAGGCGGATGGCATGGCCGACGAATTCCTCGAGGACGGACGGGTTGTTCTGGAAGAACTCTCCGGCGAGGAACTTCATCTTCACGCGGCCGACCTGTTCCGTGACCGTCTGGCGGGGGTCGGAGACGACGCCTTCCTGGCAGTCACGGAAGAGCAGGGTGGCGCCGCGCTCATAGCGGCCGGGGTTACCGCGGATGTCCTTGCGGGAGCGGGCGTAGGCCGCGTTGATCGCGTCCGTGGCGATCGGGCACTTGGCCACGTCGACGACGCGGCGGGAGGTGCCGGCGGCGAGGAAGCCGATCGGGAAGTCCGCCCGGCGCGGGGTCATGAAGTGCGGGGTGATCTTCGAACGGTAGCCATACTGCTTCGGCGAAGGATGGGTCGGCTCGACCTCGACGGTCAGGCCGCCGAGACGTTCGTAGACTTCCGCGACCTGCTTGCGCTTCCAGACGAGCTGTTCCGCGTAGGCCATGTTCTGGTATTGGCAGCCGCCGCATTCGCCGAAGAGCTCGCAACGCGGCTGGACGCGGGCGGCGGAGGGGATGATGACGCGGACGAGGTCGCCGCGGGAGAAGTTGGCGGCGTTGTGCCAGATGCGGGCCACGACTTTCTCGCCGGGGAGTGCACCAGGGACGAAGACGACCCAGCCATCGACGCGGCCGAGGCCGTCGCCGAGGTTGGTCAGGGTCGCGATGTCGACTTCGACCTCTTGGTGGTAGGTGAACTTGCCGGCGCGGAACTTGGAGGAGTCGGGCTTGCGGCCCTGCGTTGCATCGGTGGCTTCTTCTTCGGACATGTGAGCAAACTCTGCTGCCCGCCCGGAAGGTCGAGCCTTAACCCCGCCTCGGGGACCGCTCGACGGCTTTCCTTGCCCTTTGGTCGGGAATCCTGCTTCATCCCGCCGTGCCAGACGAGGTCATCCAGAGTCGCCAAAACCCCCGCATCCAAGCGGTCGCCCGTCTGCGTGACCGCCCGGAGCGCACCGCCCGCGGGCTTTTCATCGCCGAGGGCCTCCGCGAACTGAGCCGGGCGTTGGAGCGTAAGGTCGAGGTCCTTGAGGTCTATTTCTGTCCCGAACTCTTCCGTGGCGTCGAAGCCGCCGAGCTCGTCTCCGGCTGCCGCTCCGCCGGCATCGACTGCTGCGAGGTCGGCCGCTCCGCTTTCGAGAAGATCAGCGGGCGCGAAGGCCCCGACGGACTGTTGGGCATCGCCAAGACGTCGTGCGGTCCTCGCAAGGGGCCGTGTTCTCGATGCCCGTGGCGGTGTGTTCGTCGGCCGAAGCCGTCGCCTGGATGCAGGCCAAGGGCATTCGTTCCCTCGCGACGTCGCCGGCGGCTACGAAGACCTTCTGGGATGTCGATTGCCGCGGCCCGAGCGCCTTATTGCTGGGCTCCGAGAAGGATGGCTTAAGCGACTTCATGTTGGGCTCGGCCCACGAGAAGATTTCGATCCCGCAGGCCGGCCTGTCCGATTCCCTGAACGTCTCGATGGCGGCCGGAATCGTGCTCTTCGAGGCCGTCCGGCAGCGTCGGAAGTGAGCATGCACCGTACTTATCTCGCCGCGGCGATCGTTTGCGCGCTGCTTTCCGCGCTCTGTTTCGTGGGCTTCAAGGCGACGCCTGCCACGCTGGATGCGAACGGGGTGCTCCATGAACCGTTCGGCCTGATCCCGCTGGGGTACCTCTGCACGCTGCTCGCGGTCGTGTCGTTCGGCTTGGCCTGGTTGCGCCGCAAATAAGAAGGCCGGGCTTGCGGCCCGGCCTTGTCGGAAGAGTTGGGCCTTATTTGGCCACCCGCAAACCCTCGATGGCTTTCAAGGCGGCCTTATGGTCGGCGCTGCTCGCGTCGTCCGAAAGCAAGGTTGCGATGGCGAACGCTTCGCCGACGCGCACGAAAGCGCTCGTGAGGAGCTTGTAGTGTTCGCGGCCCTTGGGGGTCGGCTTTCCGACCTCGGACTTATCCGTGAAGGTAGCCGCCAGTCCGAGCCCGTTCGCCTGATTGAGGACGAAGGGGACCGCCTTGCCCTCGACCGACTCTGGCACGAACTTTTCTGTGCCGGCTCGCAGGAGGTCCTCCAGCTGTTGCTTGGTTTTCGGTGCGAGTTTCGGAGGAATCGGCATCACCGTGATCTTGAGCGAGACGCGTTCGTCGGCCGACCAAGATTCAAGCGTGGAGGCACCTTTGAGCGAGTAGGTGAAGCTGGCAGGGAGATCGACGTGCAGCGCCCCGGTGCTTGTGCCCAAGGCCTTACCCTCCAGCTTGACCTCGACCGTCTTCTCGGGGCCTGCGGCCCATAAGGCGGCGGTGAGGGCCAGCCAGCTCAGCAAGAGGCGCATGGTATAGGCTTAGCCGATGGCCTTGGCGACGAGGTCGTCGAGCTTCTTGCCGTCGACGGCGAAGGCACGGATGCCTTCGGCGGTCTTCTCGGTGGCCATGGCGTCCTCGTTGTGGTGCCAGCGGAATTCCTTCTCGCCCCAAGCCTTGGCGGCTTCGCCTTCGGACTTCGCAGCGGCTTCGTCGAGGACCTTCGGCACGGCGGCCGAGTCCTTGGAGAGCTCGTCGAGGAGGTTCGGGGCGATGGTCAGGAGGTCGCAACCG
>RFQN01000135.1 GCA_009924965.1 Verrucomicrobiota bacterium | reverse complement strand
CGCGCGGTCATCGCGGCGTCGCCGGCGGCGAGCTTCGCGAGGTCTTCGAGCGAGCGCGTGGCGGCGAAGGTTCGGGCCGCGGCCAAGGTCTTGGCGGGATCGCAAGAAGTGCCGACCAAAGCGGCCGTCATCGCGGTGGCCAAGTCGGCCGGGGAACCGCGCTCAAGCTTGTCGACGACGCCGAGCACGGCGGTGGCATTGGCTTCGGGCACGCCGAGGCTCGCCAGGTAGCGGAACCAAAGCGTGCGGTCGGAGATGCGGATGCGGAAATCCTGCTGCGTCAGGCCGAAGCCCAAGAGGCAATCGGCGCAGAGCGCGATCAGTTCGGCGTCGGCGGCGGGGCCGGCTTCGCCGAGCAAGTCGGCGTTCAACTGATAAAACGCGCGGAGACGGCCCTTCTGGGGCTTCTCGTAGCGGTAGTTCTCGCCGATGGCGAACCAGCGGATCGGCTTGGCCATGCCGTTCGCGCGGGCCCCGACCATGCGGGCCAACGACGGCGTCATCTCCGGACGGAGGCTGACCTGACGGCCGCCTTTGTCCTCGAAGTTGAAGAGCTGTCGGACGATTTCCTCGCCGGACTTCTCCGTGAAGAGCTCCAAGGGCTCCAGCACCGGCGATTCCCATTCGCGGAAACCATAGCGGCGGCAAGCTTGGCGCCACACATCGAAGACATGGCCCAGGATGGCACGGTCTTCAGGATAGAACTCCCGGAAACCGGGCAGCGTTCGAATGTCGGACATCGAAAAGGGCGAACTTACTGCTGCGGCTGCTCCGGCGAGGCATCCGTCTTCTCGACGTTGTACGACTTGAGCTTGGCCTTCAGTTCCTTACCGGCCTTGAATTTGATGACCGCGCGCTTCGGGATGACGACATCCGTCTCAGGACGGTTCGGATTACGGCCGATGCGGCTCTTCCGGACCTGGACCTGGAAGACGCCGAAATTGCGGAGCTCGACATCGCGGCCGGACAACAGCGCCTCGCTGATCGCGTCCAAGGTCAACTGGACGCTGTCGCGGATATGCTTCTGCGGGTAGCCCTTTTCCGTGAAGATCTTTAGGACGATTTCCCGCTTGGTGAGGTTGTCGGACATGGGAGGTGCGTAAGTGTTGATAGACAAAGGCATGGGAAACGCCCCATGGCAATACCGCACCCTGAAAAAAGGTTATTCGAGGTTCTGTACCTGCTCCCGAATACGCTCAATCTCGGTTTTTGCCTCCAAAACGGCCTTTGTCGTAGGGATTTCCGCGGCTTTGCTCCCGACGGTATTGACCTCACGGAGGAGTTCCTGGACCAGGAAATCGAGCTTTCGGCCGCTTTTTTCGACCTTCAACTCATTGGTAAACTGCAAGATGTGGCTTTTCAGGCGCACCACCTCTTCGGTGATGTCGCACCGGTCCGCGAAGAGCGCGAGCTCCTTGAGGACGCGGTCGTCGGCCGGATCCAACCCGAGTCCAGCTTCCTGCAGTCGCTTCAGCAAAGCGGCCCGATGCTTCTTCGGCGCCTCCTTCTCCCCTGCTTCCATGTCGGCGACCAGCGCCGCGATCTTCTGGAGACGCGCGTTAAGGTCGGCGACCAAGCTCCGGCCCTCCGCCTCGCGCATCGCCACGAGCTGCTCCAAGGCCACCGCAAAGCCAGCGGCCACGGCGGTCTCGCAATGCTCCAGCGGCGGGAGCGGGGCGCGCGTCGCGCGCTTGGACTCCGCGAGCTGCAGCAGGAGGCGCGCATCCGGCTCAAACGGCATTCCCGCCCGGATGGCCAAAGCCCGCAGGTCGGCGAGCGTGTTGAGCACCGAGGCTTCGTCCCAACCGACGGCGGGCTTGGCGGCCAGGTCGGCGAACGTCACGCGCACCGTCACCTTGCCGCGCACCAAGCGGGCGCGAATCCACGGAGCCGAGAGCGTCTCCAGCGTCGCCCATTCCTCCGGGGCATAACAGGAGACCTGCAGGTTCTTCTGGTTGACCGTGGCGATCTCGACGGAAAGGCGGCGGTCGGCGAGGTTGATCTCCCCGCGGCCGAAACCGGTCATCGAAGTCGCCGCCATGCGTCAGAGTTTGATCTCCACGCCCATCGCACGGGCGGCGCTCCACACGTCCTTGTCGCCACGCCCCGAGAGGTTGATGAGCACGATGTTCGTGCGCGGGCCATCGGCCGCGACCTTGCAGCCGTGCGCGATGGCGTGGCTCGATTCGAGCGCGGGGATGATGCCTTCGGTGCGCGACAGGAGCTGGAACGCGTCCAGGCATTCCTGGTCGTTGGCGTAGGCGAACTCGATGCGGCCCTTGTCGTGGTAATAGGCGTGCTCAGGACCGACGGCTGCGTAGTCGAGGCCCGCGGAGACGGAGTGCGTGCCTTCAATCTGGCCTTCGCCGTCTTGGAGGATGTGCGTCATGCAACCTTGCAGGACGCCCAAGCGGCCGCCGGCGAAGCGCGCGGCATGCTCGCCGGTCTTGATCGCGCGGCCACCGGCCTCGACGCCGATCAGCTGCACGGCAGGCTCGTCGAGGTATTCAAAGAAGGAACCGATCGCATTGGAACCGCCGCCGACGCAGGCCACGACGGTGTCGGGCAAGCGGTCTTCGGCGCGGATCATCTGTTGTTTGGACTCCAGGGAGATGATGCGGTGGAAATCGCGGACCATCATCGGATAAGGGTGCGAGCCGTAGGCCGTGCCCAGGATGTAGTGGGTGTCGCGGACGTTGGTCACCCAGTCGCGCATGGCTTCGTTGACGGCCTCCTTCAGCGTACGCTGGCCGGCTTCGACGCCACGCACCTCCGCGCCCATGAGGCGCATGCGGTAGACGTTGAGGGCCTGTCGCTCCATGTCCGTAGCGCCCATGTAGATGACGCACTTCAGGCCGAAGCGGGCGCAGACCGCCGCAGTCGCCGTGCCGTGCTGACCGGCCCCGGTCTCAGCGATGATACGCTTCTTGCCCATGCGCACGGCCAGCAACGCCTGGCCAATGACATTATTGATTTTGTGAGCTCCGGTGTGGAGCATGTCCTCGCGCTTCAGGTAAATCTTGGAACCACCGCAGTGCTTGGTGAGCGCCTCGGCGTAATAGAGACCCGTCGGGCGGCCGGCGTATTCCACCAGCATGTCCGCGTAAGCCTTCTGGAAGGCCGGGTCGCGGCGGGCTTCGTCGTAGGCCTTGGTCAGGTCCAGCAACGGCGTCATCAGCGTCTCCGGGACGTACATGCCGCCGAACTGACCAAAGCGGCCATGGACGTCGGGAACCTGGAAGCGAGGCTCGGTGGTCGGGATGAGGCTGGAGGCCGACATAAAGTTCCTGAAGATAAAGCGGGAAGCCATCCGAAGGGCAAGCGACAAGGTCACATCGCTGGTCTTGCCCTGCTCGACCGAAACGACCATTAAACGGACATGCGTGGCCTGTGCCTCCTCTTGCTGACCCTTTGGGTCGCACCCTCGATCTCCGCCGCGACGCCCTCCCCCGCCGCGGAAGTCAGCGCCGAAGAAGCCCGCGCGCAGTTCACGACCACGCGCGTCGTCGTCACCGGCGTCGTCGAAGGGGTGACCGAATTCCTGCCGGTGTCCTCGACCGGCCACATGATCATCAGCGACCGGCTCCTCAGCGTGGACAACGACGAGCACACGTTCGTGCGGGGCGTCGTCGACCGCAAGGGCCGGCCGGTCAACCTCGACCGCGTCGCCGACGACTACATTGTGATTATCCAGTTCGGCGCCATCCTCGCCGTGCTCGTGGTCTTCTTCAGTCGCCTGCGCCAGCTCGCGAGCGGCCTGCTTAAGCTGGAACCCTCGGCCCTCGCACTCACGCAGTCGATCGCCATCGCCTTTCTCCCGGCCGCCGTCTTGGGATACCTTTGCAAGGAGTACATCCCCTTCAGCATCGAAATCGTCGCCCTCGCCCTGATCACCGGCGGCTTGGTCATCTTGCTCGCGGAGCGTTACCTACCGAAGCACCAGGCGCAGCCCGACGAAGTCCTGCGGCTCACCTGGCGGCAAGCGTTGACCATCGGCCTCTGCCAGTGTGTGGCGCTCATCCCGGGGACGAGCCGTTCCTTGGCGACGATCCTCGGCGGCCGCTGGGCTGGACTTTCCGCCGCCGCCGCCACGGAGTTCTCCTTTCTGGTTGGGCTAGCCATTCTCTCCGCGGCTTCGCTCTACAAGCTCTACTCACTCGGACCAGCCGTCAGCCAAGTCTACCCGCTGGGCAGCGCCGGGCTTGGCCTGCTGATCGCCGCCCTTGCCGCCTTCCTCTCAGTGAAATGGATGGTCGGGTTCATCATGCGCCGAGGCATGGGACCCTTTGCCTGGTACCGCATCGCGCTCGGCCTCTCCATCTTAGGCTGGCTCGCCCTGCGCTGAGAACTGCCAGCCCTGCCGCAACTACCCCCGCCTCAAGGCCTTGCGGGTGCGGCCCACGGATAGGCCGACGATAGTTATTCCCAACAGGGGTCGTCCGCTTAACCCTTTGGGCAAAAGGGGTTTGACTCCCTTATTCAGAGGTTATTCATAAAGGAAACCAACCCAACTGATGTTCAAGCGCTTCCCCGGGCTTTTCACTCAAGCCATCGGCATCGACCTCGGTACCGCCAACACGCTCGTCTTCCTGAAGGATCGCGGCGTTGTGCTGCGCGAACCCTCGGTCGTAGCCATCCGCTCGACCACGCGGAAGCCCATCGCCGTCGGCAACGAAGCCAAGATGATGCTCGGCCGCACCCCGGGCGACATCCAAGCCCTCCGCCCGATGAAGGACGGCGTCATCGCCGACTTCGAGATCAGCGAGCACATGCTCCGCTACTTCATCGGCAAGGTCG
>RFQN01000134.1 GCA_009924965.1 Verrucomicrobiota bacterium | reverse complement strand
AGCTTCATCATCTCCTTGTTCAGCTTCTCGGAGTTGTCCTTGTACTTCTCGCGGAGCTCCTTCATCGGGCCGGCGAACTGCTGCATCTTCAGCGCGCTGCGCTGCTGCGCGGCGGTGAGCGGCCAGGTGATCAACTTGATCAACACCGTGAGGACCACGATGGCCCAACCCCAGGACCAACCGCCGGTCCAGGTGAGCAAGGCGTGCACGCCACCCAAGCAGGCCAAGAGCAGCTTGCAGATGGCGCCGAAGGAAATGAAGCCGAGGATCTTCGAGAACTGCAGCACGGCCACCTGCCCATCGGCCAAGGCCGAGACGCGGGCGTATTCCTTGGGGCCCACGAAGAAATTACCCTCGGTCGTGATGGAGGCGTCGCCTGCGACCGGGCTGTCCCAATAAGCGAAGGCTTGGATGCCGTAGGTATCCTTGGCGAACTCGACCGGACGAGCGAGGAGCTCGGCGCGCGTGCCGCGGCTATTGGCGTCGACATGGATGATCGAGGCGAAGAACTGGTTGCCGGAGGAGACCCACTGGTAGGGCTTGCCGACCGCGGCGGCAGGGTGCTCGGCTTCCGCCTTATGGGACCCAAGGCCAAAGAAGCCGCTGGAGTCGCGGAAGACGTCGTTGCCGACGCGCGTGAGGTCGTCGCCGTCGTGGGCCAAGACGGAGATGTATTGGTGCGCCGTATCGCCCGTGGTGAAGCCCCAGCTACCGGTGGACAGCCAGACGCGGCTGGCGGCGACGCCCGGAGCCGGCGGGACGACCTTCGTGCTGAAACGGATGGAGTACGGCTCTTCGCCTTCCTTCTCCCCGAGGTTCAGCGAGTATTGACGAAGCACGCGTGTGCCGTCGGGTAGCTTGCCAGTGTAGGTGACCGTCCGGGCCTGCGCATCGACGGCGGCGGTGAATTCAGAGTAGACCGGGTCGACCTTGCTCGTGAGAGGGTTACGCACGCCCAGGGCCAAAGCCGAGTCGTCGTTGCTGCCGTTGAAGATGACCTTGGCCTTGCGCTCGGTATCGGCGAACTGCTTGAGGAGCTCGACCTTCTCGATGGCGCCACCGCGGGAAGTGAAGGTGACCTTGACGAAGCCGTTCTCGAGCGTGACCCGCTTGGCGTCGGCCGGATGGATGGCAGCGGAGCCGACGTTGCCCGTCGTCGGAGCGACCGGAGCGAGCGTGGCCGGAGCCTTGCCTGGGTTAGCGGGGCTGGTTTCTGCGGCCTTCGGAGCCCCGGGTGCGACCGGAGCCGGCTTCGGGGCGTTCAGGACATAAAGGAGAAAGGCGAGCGAGACGCAGCCGAGGCCTAAAAAGAGGTTCTTGCGATCCATGGAAAGGGAGGGGGTTGGCGTAGGGAAGACCCCCGCCGGGTGCAAGGCACAAGGCAACCTGGCCCGGGATACGAGCGGTTTCGCCAGCCCAACAGCCCCCTGCCCTGCTTACGACCCCGGCTTGGTGGCCGGAATCTTCGCCAAATCCGCGGGCACCTGGTCCGCCGGGTAGGTCGGGAAGGTCAACTCCAACAAGGCGATGAACGGGACCGTGAACTTGGTCTGGCCACCGGAGCGGTCGACCAAGCTGGTGACAGCGACAGCCGTCGCGCCCTGCTGGGCGACGATATCGAGGCATTCCTGCACCCGGCCGCCGCGCGTGACGACGTCCTCGGCGATCAAAACACGTTCGCCCGGGCGGAAGGTGAAGTTGCGGCGTAGGACCAAGCGGTCGTTTTCCTTCTCCACGAAGATGAAGCGGACGCCCAACTGGCGCGCGAGCTCCTGCCCGACGACGAGGCCGCCCATGGCCGGGGCCAGCACGACGTCGCACGGGTGCGCGGCGAGCTTAGGCCGAAGCAACTCGATGAGGCGCGTGACCTTGTCCATGTATTGGCAAACCTGCGCGCACTGGAAGAAGTGGCCACTGTGTAAGCCCGAGCGGAGGACGAAATGGCCCGTCAGGAGGGCGCGGGAGTCACGGAAGATCTGGAGGACTTCTTCTTGGGACGAGCTCATGAGGACGGTGAAATAAACCCCACCCTAGGCCGAGGGCGAGGCGATATCCTGCGGGACAGGTGAAATAAGAAAGGGTCGACCAACCCCTGCCCAGCGGTTATCCCTCCCTGCACCCACGCCATGGAACCCACCGAAGCAGCTGACTCTCCGGCCGCCCGCGCACGGGCCACCCTCATCTGGCTCACGCTGCTCGGCGTGGCGCTACCCATCGGCTTGTTCTTCTGGCTCGCCCGACCCGCCGCGGTCGATCCCACCCAAGTCTGCAAGATGGTCTGGATCCCCGGCGGGGAATTCCGGATGGGGACCGGCAACGTCGACGACAAGCATAAGGAGGAAAGCCCTGCCCATGCGGTGCAGGTCAAAGGCTTCTGGATGGACGAAACCGAGGTGACCAACGCGCAGTTCGCCGCGTTCGTCCAAGCCACGGGCTACGTGACCGAGGCCGAAAAGGACCTGAGCGCGAAGGACTTCCCCAAAGCCCCGGCCGAGTTCCTCAAAGGCGGCTCCTTGCTCTTCAAGCGCGTGCAAGGCGTTGACCCCTTCCAGTGCGGGACGGGGGGCAACTTGCCGTGGTGGAAATTCACGGCCGGCGCGACCTGGCGGACGCCCGACGGCCCGGGTTCGTCCATCGAGGGACGCCTCAACTACCCGGTGCTCTGCCTCACCTGGAAAGACGTGCACGCCTTCGCCACCTGGGCCGGCAAGCGCCTCCCGACCGAAGCGGAATGGGAATTCGCCGCCCGCGGCGGCCTCAAGGATAAGCCTTATGTCTGGGGCGACGAAGAGCGCCCGAACGGGAAGTACATGTGCAACCATTGGCAAGGCACGTTCCCGGCCAACGACACCGGCGAGGACGGCTTCAAAAGCGTCGCGCCCGTCGCCAGCTTCCCGCCCAACGGTTACGGCCTCTACGACGTCGCCGGCAACGTCTGGGAAATGTGCGAGGACTGGTACCACCCGGACTTCTATAAGGTCTCACCGGCCGCCAACCCGCTCGGGCCCGCCCTCGGCTACGACCCCGAAGACACCGGCTTCGGCCAGCACGTCATCCGCGGCGGCTCCTGGCTCTGTGACGTAGGCTACTGCTTCCGCTTCCGCGTCAGCGCGCGCCAAGGGCTCGACACGCTGACGTCGACCAACCACGTCGGCTTCCGCTGCGTGGCTGACCGCCCGGCGCCGACCACGCAGAAGTAAGCGTCACTTCTGCTCCTGATAGTCGAGGTCCTTGCCGAAGGTCTCCTCCATCTTCCAGAGCGCCAAGAAGGCCGCGCCGAAGCAGACCACGCCGAGGACCAGGCCCGCGGTGGAGGGCGCATACTGCGGCGCCTCCTTCGTGCCGATGAGCATCGTGAAGCAGAAGGTTAGCAGCACCAAGGAACCACGCGCGAAATTGGGGACCGTCGTCGCCACCGTGGCACGCAGGTTCGTGCCGAACTGCTCCGCCGCGATGGTGACGAACAGGGCCCAGTAGCCCATGCCGAAGCCCATCAGGAAGATCAGCCGGTAGTAGGCGGAGGAGGTCCAACCAGCGGCCCCGTAGAGGTAGACGCCGACGCAGACCAAGCTAAAAAGCAGAAAGGCGGCGACGACCTTCTTGCGCGACTGGAGCAGCTGGCTGGCGAGGCCGCTGGCGAGGTCGCCGAAGGTCAGCCCAAGGTAGAACGAAGCGACCGCCCAGTTCGTCTGCACCTTCTCGCCCTGGATGCCCGCCGCTGGGGCGAAGACCGTGGCCGCACGCTGAACGAGGATGCCGATCATGAACCAAGTCGGCAGGCCGATGAGCACGCAACGGGCGTAGCGCGCGAAGCGCTCCCGGTCCGTGAACAGCGCCAGGAAGTTCCCGCGGGCCACCGCGCCTTCGCCGGCCGACTCCTTGGCGTGCTGGAACATGCCGGACTCATGGACGCCGACGCGCAGGAGCAACAAGGCCAAGCCTAAGCCGCCGCCGATGTAGTAGCTCACGCGCCAACCGGCCGTCCCGAAGACGGCACCGATGGCGTCGACATGGTCGGCCATGTAGCCGGCCACGACCGCGCCGAAGACGCCGACAGTGGCGACCAAGGCCGTGCCATAACCGCGGCGTTCCTTGGACAGGGTCTCCGAGACGAGCGCGATGCACCCGCCGAGTTCCCCGGCCAAACCGATGCCGGCGATGAAACGCCACGCGGCGTAGGCGCCGAAGGTGTCGACCATCCCGTTGGCGATGTTCGCGATGGAGTACAGCAGGATGGAGCCAAACAGCGTCGTCAGGCGGCCCATGCGGTCGCCCAAGATCCCGAAGAAGATGCCGCCAAGCAGCATGCCCGCCATCTGCCAGGAAAGCAGATCCTGATACCAAGGCGCCCCGCTGATGAGATGGTTGAGCCCCAGGCCTGCCAGGCTCTTCTCGCGCACCGTCATGAAGAGGGTGAGGTCGTAGATATCGACGAAGTAGCCGAGCGCGCCGACGATGACGGCGGGCTGCAGCAGATCCTTCCAGAGGGGGCGCGGAGGTTCCGGAAAAACGGGGGTGCTCATGAAGGCGGGGTTACGCCTTCAGACCGTGCAGATTGGCCATGGAAATGCCAGACAACATTGCCCCGGTGACCCCCAGGAAACCTTGGTCGGTACCGATGAGGAACAGGTTGTCCAGGTCGGTCCGGCCGTCGCGACGCTTCACGGTCGAGCCGTAGATCGCCCCGTTGAGATGGCCGGTGAACTTACGCACGGTGCGCGGCGTGAAGACGTCGGTCGAAGTCAGCGCGGCGTCATGCGCCGCGTCCGCGACGGCGGGCAGATGGGCGCGGGCGACGCGGT
>RFQN01000133.1 GCA_009924965.1 Verrucomicrobiota bacterium | reverse complement strand
CAAAGCCCCCTTAAGCAGGCAACGCATTTGCCCAAAAGCCCGAGGCAGGCGTTGACAAAGACCCCCTACCCGCTAACTTTTTGAGAATCATTCTCAATAAGCGTGACCCCGCTGTCTCAATTGCTGCCAGGCCAATACGGCAAATTGACGTCCCTCAACCCTGAGCGGGCGGTGGATCAACGTCTCATGGCCCTAGGGTTGCTTCCCGGGATGGTCCTGAAGTTGGTCCGCAAGGCGCCCCTCGGCGACCCCCTCGCCATCGAGTTCGCGGGGCAGGTCGTGAGCCTGCGCCTGACCGAGGCCCAGAACATCCTCATCGACGTCGCCGCGGATTGCCCGATCCAACGCCCCCGTCCCCAAGCATGAGCGCCGCGGAACCAGGCCTGACGGTCGCCTTGGTCGGCAACCCGAACACCGGGAAGTCGACCTTGTTCAACGCCCTGACTGGCTTGCGTCAGCGCGTCGGCAACTACCCTGGCGTCACGGTTGCCCGTAAGTCAGGGCAATGCGATTGCGGCGATGGACTCAAGGTCGAGCTCATCGACTTGCCGGGGCTGTATTCGCTTTCCGCCGCGTCGCCCGACGAGCAGGTCGTCATCGACGCCCTGTCGGGCCATCTGGCGGACGACCGTCGGCCCGACGCCGTGGTCGTGGTCATCGACGCCACCAACCTGCTGCGCAACCTCTTCCTGGCTTCGCAGTTGTCCGAGCTGGGCTTGCCGGTCGTGTTGGTCTTGAACCAAGCCGACGTCGCCGCTGAGCAAGGCGTCAAGATCGACGCCGGGTTGCTGTCGCGGCGCTTAGGAGGCGTCCCGGTCGTGCTGACTTCCGCCTGGAAGGGCGAAGGCATCGCCGCCGTCCGCCGGGCCATCGCCGAAGCGCTTCGGCTCCGCATCCGCATGCCCGCCGTCGAGTGGCCTGCCTTGGTCGAAGAAGCCTTGGCCGATGTTTCGGCGGGCGTCGCCAGCGACCTCGGTCAGACGCCGAGCCGCGCCGACGTCGAACGGCTCTTGTTCGATTCGACCACTTCCGTGGGTCAACGCCTCGGCTGGGAGGCAGCGCGCCGAGATGCGGTGATCCGCGCCGCCCGCGACAAGGTGCGCCGCGCCGGCTACAACCCCTTGGCGGCGGAGCCGCTCATCCATTACGAACGACTCCGCAAGCTGCTCGAAGGCGTCGTGCAAGGCGGCGGCAACCGCACCGGCGCCAGCGCCGCGGTCGACCAGGTCCTGCTCCACCGCATTTTCGGGCCGATCGTCTTCACGGGCATCATGCTCGGCATGTTCGCCTCGGTGTTCTGGCTGGCGAAGTTCCCGATGCAGTGGCTTTCGTCGGGCGCGGATTGGCTCAAGGCCGTGGTCGCGCCGCACTTGGACGGCATGCCGATGCTACAGAGCCTCGTCACCGATGGGATGATTGGTGGGGTGGGGGCGTTCCTCGCGTTCCTGCCGCAGATCCTCATCTTGTTCCTCTTCGTCGGCATCCTGGAGGACAGCGGTTACATGGCCCGCGCGGCGTTCATCATGGACCGCTTGTTCAGCTGGTGCGGCCTCAACGGCAAGAGTTTCGTCCCGATGCTCTCGGGCTTCGCCTGCGCCATCCCCGGCCTCCTCTCCACGCGCACCATCGAAGACCCCAAGGCCCGCCTGGCGACCGCGTTCGCGGTGCCGTTCATGAGCTGCTCCGCGCGCTTCCCCATCTACGCGCTGATGTGCTCCGCCTTCATCCTTCCCAAATACGGCGCTGGCTGGGAATCCGTCGTGATGGTCGGCATGCACTGCGTCGGCTTGCTCTTCGCCGTCCCGACGGCCTTCGTGCTGACGCGCTTCGTGCTCAAGGTGAAGCCGCAGCCGTTCGTCCTCGAGCTCCCGCGCTACCAGATGCCCAAGCCGCGCGACGTCCTCTGGCGCATGTGGCAGAACGCCGCGGAGTTCGTCTCCAAGGCGGGCACGGTCATCTTCGCGATCACCATCATCGTGTGGGCGTTGACTTACTTCCCGCGCGATCCGGCGGTCGCTCAACGCGTCCGGGCCCAGTCTGCAGATGCGCCTGCGGAGGTCGTTTCCGCGCGCATCCAGGCCGCCTATATAGAGCAGTCGTGGATGGGCCGTTTCGGGAAGAGCGTGCAGCCGATCTTCGACCCATGCGGCTTTGACTGGAAGATCACCGTCGGCGTGCTCGCCAGCTTCCCGGCCCGCGAAGTCATCGTCTCGACGTTGGGGGTGACCTACTCCGTCGGCGAAGGCGCCAAGGCCGATAGCGCCCACCTGCGGGATAAGATGCTGGAAGCGGAGTGGACCGAGGGGCCGCGTCGCGGTACACCGATCTTTTCCTTGGCCGCGGTCCTCGCGCTGATGGTGTTCTTCGCGCTCTGTTCCCAGTGCGGCCCGACGGTCGCCACGCTCGCCCAGGAAACGGGCGGCTGGAAGTGGGCCGTGATCTCCTTCGTCTACATGACCGCGCTCGCGTGGATCATGGCCGTCGTCGTCTACCAAGTCGTCCTCCGCCTCGTATGATTTTCGAGACCTTCCTCATCTACGGCATCATCGGCGTCGCCGCCGGTTGGCTGGGCTTCCGGTGGGCTTCTGCTTGGCGTCGCCGCAAGGAAGGCGGCTGCGCCGGGGGCTGCGGTTGCGCGTCGAAGATCCAGCCGAAGAAGTGAGGGTGGGCGAGGAGTACGGATTACAGAGTACGGATTACGGAGTACTGATGACGGAGAGGTCAGCGAACAGGCATGCCGCAATCCTTTGCCCTTAACCCATGCTCGTCACCCAGTGCTCCGAACTCCGTACTCCGTAATCCGAACTCCGTAATCAGTCACTCGTCTTTGCACTTTTGCACGCGGCTCAGCCGCCGTTGCACCTTTGCACGGCAACCAGCCGTTCTTAAACCGGCTGCTGCTGGCTGAGGCAATGGAGGGCGCCGCCTTCGATCAAGAGCACGCGGCAGTCGATCCCGACGACCTTGCGGCCGGGGAAGCAATCCGCGATGATGCCCATGGCGGCTTTATCGGAAGCTTGGCCGTAGAGCGGGACGAGCACGCCGTCGTTGACGATGAGGAAGTTCGCGTGGCTCGGCGGCAGGTCGCGGCCGGCGAGGCGGATCGGCTCCGGCATCGGGAGCTCGAGGATGTCGAGGCGCTGGCCGCGCGGGCGCATCTCGCGCAGGCGCTTGAGGTTCTCCTGGAGCGGGGCGTAGTTCGGGGAAGCCCGGTTGGCTTCGGCCACGGCGAGGATCGTGCGCGGCGCGATGAAGCGCGCGAGGTTGTCGATGTGGCCGTCGGTGTCGTCGTTGGCCAGGCCTTCGCCGATCCAGAGGAGCTCGTCGATGGCGAGGCCGTCGCGGATGGCGGCGTGGAACGCGGCGTCATCGCGGCCCTCGGCGCGGTTCGGGTTGTTCTGGACGGCTTCGGTCGTGAGCAGTAGGCCGTCGCCGGAGACTTCGATGCCGCCGCCTTCGAGTTCGAAGGGGTAGCTGAACTTCTTCACGCCGAGGCGCGCGGCGACCTTACCGGGGACTTGGTTGTCGAGCGAGGCCTCGAACTTCCCGCCCCAGCCGTGGAATTCCCAGTCGGTCAGCGCGAGTTCCTGGGTCGCGTCGTTCTTGACGAAGATGGGGCCGTGGTCGCGGCACCAGACGTCGTCCGTCGCGATGTCGGTGAGCTCGATGACGGAGAGGTCCGCCTTCGCGGCCTTGAGCGCGTGTTCGGCTTCGGCGCGGAGCTTGCCGGCCGCGTTGATCTTCACCGGCTGGAATTCGGCGATGGCCGCCGCGAACTCCGCGAACTTCGCGGGGATGAGGTCGTAGTGGCCGGGCCACAACGCGGTGTTCGACGGCCACGAGAGCCACGTGGCGGATTGGGGTTCCCATTCCGCAGGCATGCGGAAACCAAGGGAGCGAGGCGTGGACATGCGGAAGGTCAGTCGCGCAGACGGCGCGTCAGGTCGCCGTAGGCGTCGATGCGGCGGTCGCGGAAGAAGGGCCAGATGCGGCGGAATTCGCGCTGCTTGGCGAGGTCGCAGTCGGCGACGAGGACTTCTTCGCGGTCGCTCGAGGCGCGGGCGACGATCTCGCCGTACGGGTCGGAGACGAAGCTCTGGCCCCAGAACTGGGTGCGGCCTTCGGTGCCGACGCGGTTGGTCGCGGCGATGTAGCAGCCGTTGGCGACGCCATGGCCGCGCTGGACGGTTTCCCAGGCGTTGTGCTGGGCGCGGCCGAAGGCGGCCTTCTCTTCGGGTAGCCAGCCGATGGCGGTCGGGTAGAAGAGGATGTCGGCGCCGGCGAGCGCGGTCAGGCGCGCGGCTTCCGGGTACCACTGGTCCCAGCAGATGAGCACGCCGATCTTGCCGTGCGCGGTCTGCCAGCTGCGGAAGCCGAGGTCGCCGGGCGTGAAGTAGAACTTTTCCTCGAAGCCCGGGTCCTGCGGGATGTGCATCTTCCGGTACTTGCCGAGCACGGTGCCGTCGGCGTCGATGACCGCCGCGGTGTTGTGGTAGACTTCGCTGCCGCGGGCTTCGAAGAGCGGGGCGACGAGGACCACGCCGAGGCGCTTCGCGACCCGGGCGAGTTCGGTCACGGACGGGCCGGTCTCGATGGGTTCGGCGAGGTCGAAGTTCCGCGGGTCCTGCGTGATGCAGAAATACTTCGTCGTGAACATCTCCTGGAGGCCGATGATCTGCGCGCCCTTCGCCGCGGCTTCCTCGATGCGCGGGATGGTCTTGCGGACGTTCGCCGCCGGCGTGTCTTCGGCGGTGAGTTGGATCAGACCGACGCGGACGGAGTCAGCCATGGGACCTCAGTAGACGAG
>RFQN01000132.1 GCA_009924965.1 Verrucomicrobiota bacterium | reverse complement strand
CGTCGGCGATGTCGACCTTGAGGAAGCGGCGCTTGGCCGGGTCCATCGTGGTCTCGAAGAGCTGCTTGGGGTTCATTTCGCCCAGGCCCTTGTATCGCTGGATGGTCAGGCCCTTGCGGCCGAACTGGCGGATCTGGCCGATGAGCTCGAGGATCGAGCCGAGCGGGATGGGCTCGGCCTTCTTGACGAGCTTCTTGGCGGGCTTGTCCTCGCCCTTGGCTTCCTCTTCGCCTTCGGCGGCCGGGGCCTCTTCGGCGGTCGAGCCGTCGATCAAGTGGTAGCGCGGCTCTTCGCCGGCCTTGAACTGCTTCACGTCCATGCCCTGGGTCTCGAGTTCCTTGAGGACCTTGGTGATGGCCTCGTTCTCGAAGACCTCGATGACGTTGACGCGCTCCTGGACGACGGTGCCGTCCTTGAGCTTCTTCTCGCGGTCGATCTTATCGGCGAGGAAGTCCTCGACGCCGGCCTTACGCAGGTAGGCCTGCTTGGCGTCGGTGTCGGCGAGGAATTCGTAGGTCTCCTCGTTGCCGGTGCGCGTGCGCACGATGAAGCGCGGCAGCGCGTGGGTCTTGTGGTCCTGCTGGTCGAGGTAGTCGCCGAGCTGGCAGCCCGTGCGGCCGATGCCGGCGCCGAGGGATTCGAGGCGGGCGAGGGACTCGACGATCTTGTCGAGCTTCTGGCCCGGGAAGACGTGCTTGTCGCGCAGGCGGAGGAGGTTGACGTCCTCGGAGCCGAGCTCGAGGAGGATGCGGTTCAGCTCCGGGTCGTTGTCGACGTACTGCTCGCGCTTCTTGCGCTTGATGCGGTAGAGGGGCGGCTGGGCGATGTAGACGTAGCCGGCTTCGATCAAGCCGGGCATCTGGCGGAAGAGGAACGTCAGGAGCAGCGTGCGGATGTGGGAACCGTCGACGTCCGCGTCCGTCATGATGACGAGCTTATGGTAGCGGCACTTGGTCACGTCGAAGGCGCCGTCGCCCTCGTGCTTGCCGATGCCCGTACCGCAGGCGGTGATGATGGTGCGGATTTCCTCGTTGGAGAGGATCTTGTCGATGCGGGCCTTCTCGACGTTGAGGATCTTGCCCTTGATCGGGAGGATCGCCTGGTAACGGCGGTCGCGGCCCTGCTTGGCGGAGCCACCGGCGGAGTCGCCTTCGACGATGTAGAGTTCGCAGACGGACGGATCGCTTTCGGAACAGTCGGCCAGCTTGCCCGGGAGGCCGCCGGAGGACATGGCGGACTTACGGACGGTTTCGCGCGCCTTGCGGGCGGCTTCGCGGGCGCGGGCGGCGTTGAGGCACTTGTCGACGATGCGCCGGCCGGTCTTGGGGTCGCGCTCGAGGTAGTACTTGAGCTGCTCGCCGACGACGGAGGTCACGATGCCTTCGACTTCCGGGTTGGTGAGGCGCGTCTTGTTCTGCGACTGGAACTTCGGGTCAGGGTGCTTGACGGAGATGACGGCCACGAGGCCTTCGCGCATGTCGTCGCCGTTGAGCTTGGCGTCCTTCTCCTTGATGAGGTTATTGGACTTCGCGTAATGGTTGATGACGCGGGTCAGGGCCGAGCGGAAGCCCGAGAGGTGCGTGCCGCCTTCCGGCTGGTTGATGAGGTTGGCGTAGCTGAAGACCATCTCGTCGTAACGGTCGTTGTACTGCAGGGCGACATCGAGGGTCATCCGGCGCTGCCCAGGCTTCGGCTTCTCGCCATCGGCCATCACGCGCGGGTTGGCCAAATCGGTGAAATCGACCTCGGCCGAGATCAGGATAGGCTTATCGAAGAGGCGCTCCTCATTGGCGTTGAGGAAGGACACGTACTCGGCGATACCTTCCTTGAACTCGAACTTGTCGGCGCGGTTGCTGCGGTGGTCCTTCATCTCGACGGTGATGCCGGGGACGAGGAAGGCCAGCTCGCGCATGCGGCGGACGAGCGTGTCGTACTTGAACTCCTGCGTCGCGATGAAGATCTCGGGGTCCGGGTGGAAGGTGATCTTCGTGCCGGTGCGCTTGGTCTTCCCGATGACCTTGATCGACTGCGTGACTTCGCCGCGGCAGAACTTCATCTGGTGGACCTCGCCTTCGCGGCTGACTTCGGCGATGAAGCTGTCGGAGAGAGCGTTGACGCACTTCGCGCCGACGCCGTTGAGGCCGCCGGAAACCTGGTAGGCGCCCTTGTCGAACTTACCGCCGGCGTGGAGGTTGGTCAGCACGAGCTCCAGGGTGGGGATCTTCTCCTCCGGGTGCATCGCGACCGGGATGCCGCGGCCGTCGTCTTCGACGGAGAGCGAGCCGTCCGCATGGATCTCGACCTTGATGCTCTTGCAATAGCCGGCGAGCGCTTCGTCGATCGAGTTGTCGACGATTTCGTAGACGCAGTGGTGCAGGCCGGTCTCGTTCGTATCGCCAATGTACATACCTGGACGCTCGCGCACGGCCTTGAGACCCTTGAGGCGCTTGATGTCGGAGGCACCGTATTCTTCCTTGCCGGCATGCTTGCCGCGGTTCGGAGATTTATCAGAATTTTCGCTCATGTTTTGGTAGTAAAATAGGGGTGGATAACCCGCGGAGGAGCGGGTCCCAAAATCCTGTTTTTCACAGCGTTTTCTGCAATAGGAAACGAGGGGTGAACGAATGTTTTTACCTCAGCAGAAACGCCTACTTATCAACCCCTTACGAAAACTTATAAGGGGCTTAAGAAACGCTTGTTCACAGGCTTTTTCGCACCCTCTGCACAGGGTCATCCACAGGGGCTCTAGACCCCCGTCAAGAAGTCGACCGCCGCCTGCACGCCGACCGCCCCGGTATCCTCCAAGACATAGTGCCCAGCGTCCGGGAAAAGCCGCTGCTGGGCCTCGGGGAAGCGCTGGACAAACCCAGCCAAGAACGACTCGTCAAAACAGAAGTCCCGCAGCCCCCAGAGCAGGAGCATCGGCTTACCCCGCAGACTCGGCAGGGCCGCTTCGACCGCCGCCAGGACGGGACGGGTCGGGTGATTCCGCTCCATGGGGATGTCCGCGACGAAGTCCGCCACCGCTTGGCGGCTTGCGATCGTGCGGTAAGGGGCCAGGAAACCGGCCTTAACGGCCTTAGGCAGGGGCTTTTCGACCGCCATCCAGGTCGCTGGCCAGGCAAACCCGTCCAGATGCTGGGCGATGAGCCTACCGACGACGGGGGCTCGGCAGAGGGCAATCCGCGCAGGGATGCGCTCCGAAAGAAACGCCCCCGTGTTCGTGACTAGAATCCGGCCGATGCGCTCTGGCAAGCGGGTCGCCAGACCGAACCCAATGGCACCACCCCAATCGTGCACCCCGAGGTGGAAGTTCTTCAGGCCAAGATGCTCGACGAGCCCTTGGACCGCTCGGATCCGGTCCTCCAGACGCAGGAAGCGGCCAGGGCGGGCCGACAGCCCCATTCCAAGGTGGTCGGGGGCGATCACCCGGTGGCCTTTGGCGGCCAAGGCCAGGATCAGGTTACGCCACAAAAAGGACCAAGAGGGGTTGCCGTGCAGGAGCAGGACCGGCTGGCCGTCCCGTGGGCCGTGGTCGACGTAGCGCAGGGCACCGTCGGGCGAAGCCCAGCTTTGGACCTCAAAGGGGTAAAGGGCCTTCACCTCGGGGGGCAAGGCAGCTGGATCGGGGGTTAGCATTCGACGGCAAGCATGAGGCTGGCGAGGCCGCTCCCGATGCCCAGCAAGGCGGCCTTCTCGCCCCGACGGACGCGACCCTCGGCGCGAGCCAAGGCCAGCGTCGCCGGCAGGGAAACCGAGCCGACGTTGCCGAGACGGTCGAACGATTGATAGTCCTTCGCGGGATCCAGGCCGAGGCGCTCGAAGAGCAACGACGAATGCCGCCGGCCAACTTGGTGCGTGATGATGCGGTCGGGCGTCGTTTCCTGCCAACCGCTCTCAGCCTTGAAGCGACCCCAGCAACGCTGCGCGAGGCCGACGCCCGCGGCGAGCAGCGCCTCGGAATCCGTGCGCATGTCGAGCTCATCGGACGACGTATCGCCTTCGCACAACGCGTTGGCGGAAGAATCGGTCTCCCAAGCGCCGGCGAGCAAGCGGATGGAGTCCGGGCCCGCCAAATCGTCGCGCGACACCACTGCGGCCGCACCGCCGGCGCCGATGGTGAGGTTCGCGAAATACGGCTTGATGCCATCACGGGTCAACGTGAGGTCCTCGTTGAGCAGGCGGATCGTGCGTTCGACGAGCGGACGGCCGTTTTCGCCGGAGCAGACCAACGCGCGGCGGATCTGACCCGACTCGACCAAGCCGGCGGCGAGGACCACGGCGTTGAGGAAGCCCAAGCAGGCATTGGAGACATCGAGGATCTGCGCCTGCGGCCCCTGGATACCCGTCATCAGCTCCAAGCGGCCTTCGGGGAGCTTCAAGCGCGTGTACAGAGGCGCCAGGCGGCGCTCCACTTCATCGGAGCTCCAGACTTCCGGCGGCAGTTCGGCGACGAGGCCGGTCAGGACTGAACGCTTGAACTGCACGTTCAGAGAAGTCGGGAAGAGGCCTTCACCAATTCCTCGTCGAAGAAGTTGAGGCCCATGCCGGCGTCGACCACGATGCCTTGGCCATTGACGCCGCTGGAACGCGGCGAGAGCAGCCACACCGCGGTGTCGGCGACCTCCTGCGTCTTCAGGGCTTCCTTGCGGAGCGTCATCTTCTCGGCGTGGAGGTAGTTGTCGAGGTAGCCTGGGATGCCTGCGCTGGCGCTGGTCTTCAGCGGCCCGGCGTTGACGCTGTTGAAGCGCACACGCGTGTCGGCGGAGAAGGACTTGGCCAGGAAACGGCTGGCGGACTCAAGGGCCGCCTTGATCGGCG
>RFQN01000131.1 GCA_009924965.1 Verrucomicrobiota bacterium | reverse complement strand
TTTCGTGTCCTAAAGGCGTCCCTATGAGCCTACCCCGTCTCATCGCTTTGGCCTGTTGCGTCGGCACGCTTGCCGCGGCCGAGGCACCGACGTGGTCCTTCGACGGCACGCTGCCTTCCGGGAGCGAGAATATCGGCGGGGTGACGCTCGGACAACCTGGCCCGCGGCGCCCGGATTACCCGGGCTTCGACCTAAAAAACGTGGCCGCGCGTTTCAACGGCAAGGGTGCGCACCTAGCGCTCGCCGATACCGGCCCGGATAGCCAGTTCGACTTCAAGAACGGCGACGCGATCACCCTCGAGGCTTGGGTGAAGCTCGACGGACTCCGTAAAGGCGCAAACGTCTACCTGATCGGCAAAGGCCGCACCAAGGCAGGCTCCTCCAACCAAAACTGGGCGCTGCGCCTGCGTGAGATGTACGGTTCGGCCTGCCCAAGCTTCCTCTTCGCGACCACGCCCTCCGCCCACGACCAAGGCGATGACCGCTGGCACCGCTGGACGACCAAGAGCGGCGTAGTCGACGATGGCCGCTGGCACCATGTGGCGGTGAGCTACGTCTTCGGCGACCCGCAGAGCGTCCGCGGCTTCGTCGACGGCCTAGAGATCCCCGGTGCTTGGGATATGGGCGGCGCCACCAAGGAAGCCCCCGTCAACGATGACGACGCCATCTGGCTCGGTTCTTCGATGGGCGGAAGCGTGAACAACAGTTTCGCCGGCTGGCTCGACGACGTCGCCCTGCACCGCCGAGCAGTCCCGGCCGCCGAACTCACCGCACGCTTCAAGACGACCCTGCCCGCGCTCGAAGCCGTGGTCGCCGCCCCGCGCGACACCAGCGCCAACGCCGGCAATGACAGCGCGAACAATACTGGCTTCAAGGCGACCAAAGGGGCCGAAGCCGGCGCCAAGCAGTCTTCCTTTACAGATTGGGCCAAGGTGCCCGCTGGACAGGTGCTCGTGCAGCTCAGCGGCCACTGGAAGGTCGAGAAGAACGCCTGGCCGAGCGAGGCCTTGCCGACCACCGAAAGCTACACGGCCCCGGCCTTCGGCTTCTTCCGCCCGCCGCACCTCTACGTCGCGACCGGCGTCCGCGGCGACCGCGGGAGCCCCTACTTCTTCCGCGCTGCGGCCAAGCTCGACCTACCCGCCGGCAAGCACCGCCTACTCCTGCGCGCCCGTGGGGCTTCCGCCTTGTTCATCAACGACCAGCTCGTCTTGACGACGCCCTTCCCGCCGAGCGGTTCTGACGACAAGCCCATCAAGGTGCAGGACAAGTTCCTCGACCTCGGCCCGACGTTCCGCTTCGCCCCGCCTGGCAACCGCGAGGTCTGGTGCGAATTCACGAGCACCGGCGGCGAACAGCGCATCGTCCTGGAGAGCGTCGTCGGCTACGTGATCAACGCCAAGTCGCGCCGCCGCGCCGAGCTCGGCGAGACGGTCGCAGCCATCTCGCTCGCGGGCACCACTTCCTGGCAGCTGCTCAGCCCGAGTGCGCCCGTGGGCTACGATGACGTCAGCTGGGCGGCCTTCGCCGAAAAGGAGGAGGCTCGCCTGAGCGCGCTCGACGCCGAGCACCGCGCCCAAGCCCGCGCCACTGAAGCGGATTACTGGTCGCAGCGCCGAGCCGCGGCCCAAGCTTGGCTCGCGAAAACGCCTGCCACGCCCGTGCCCGCGCTGCCCGCCGGATTCACCGGCGCCAATCCGATCGACGCCTTCATCGCCGAGAAGCTCGTCGGCTATCAACAGACCGTTCAAGCCGACACAGGGGGCATCGACTTCTACCGGCAAATCTGGCCCATCGTTGAAAGCCAATGCCTCGAATGCCACCAAGGCGCCAAGGCTAAGGGTGGACTCCACCTCGACACGCTCGCCGGCGCGCTTAAGGGCGGCAAGAGCGATGGCCCCGCCCTGTCGCCTAAGGACCCCGCCAAGAGCGCCGTGTGGTCACGTGTCTGCTCTGCCGACAGCGAGGAGCGCATGCCGCCTAAGGGTCCAGGCCTGACCGCCGCCGACAAGGCTCTGCTGCAACGCTGGATCAACGCCGGCGCCGCTTGGCCCGAATTCCGGCCGCAGCCGACCAGCCCAGCGCCCTTGGCGTCGGACCTCGTCTTCCTGCGCCGCGTGACCTTCGACGTGGTGGGCGTCCCGCCGACCGCCGCTGAGATCGCTGCCTTCGAGGCCGACCGCTCCGCCGACAAGCGGGCCAAGGTCATCGACCGCCTCTTGGCCGACCCGCGCGCCGCCGACGCGGGCATGGGCCTTTGGCAGGACGTCCTGGCCGAGAACCCGAACATCCTCAACCCGACGCTGAATAATTCCGGCCCCTTCCGCTGGTGGATCCACGAGAGCCTGCTCGACCATAAACCGCTCGACCTCATGGTCACCGAACTGGTCCGGCTGCAGGGCAGCGAACGCTTCGGTGGTCCCGCCGGCTTCGGCATGGCTTCGCAGAACGACGTGCCGATGGCGGCCAAGGCGACCATCTTGACCTCGGCCTTCCTCGGGGTCGAAGCGAAGTGCGCCCGTTGCCATGACTCGCCCGCGACGTCGACCAAGCAGGAACAGGTCTTCGCCCTAGCGGCCTTGCTCGAAACCAAGGGCGTCAAGGTGCCGGCGACCAGCAGCGTGGCGATGGACAAGCTCCGCGAAGGCGGCCGTAAGCCGCTCATCGAAGTGACGCTGGCGCCGGGCGCGACGGTGCAGCCGCACTGGCCCTTCCCGGAGTTCGCGACCGAAAGCGTGGCTGATGAGCTCGCCCGCGACCCGCATGACCCGCGTGACCGCCTGGCGACGCTCCTCACCGCGCCGCAGAACGAACGCTTCGCCCAAGTGATGGTCAACCGGCTCTGGGCGAACCTGATGGGCCGCGGGCTCGTCGACCAAGCCAACGACTTCGAACGCAGCCGTGTGACGCACCCCGCCCTGCTCCGTTGGCTCGCCCGCGAATTGGTCCAGAGCGGCTACGATGCCGACCACGTACGTCGGCTCATCCTGAACTCGCACGCCTACCAGCGCGCCGAAGCCCCTACGGCCAAGGCCCAGCCCGAACTCTACGCCGCCCGCGCCCCGCGCCGGCTGTCGGCCGAGCAGGTCGTCGACGGGCTCTTCGCCGCCACGGGCAAGCCGTTCCGCACCGAAGAAGCTAGCCTCGACATCGACGGCATCCGCGAGTCGGACAACTCCATCTCCCTCGGCCAACCTCGTCGCGCGTGGATGCTGACCTCGACCTCGAACGAGCGCGACCGACCGGCGCTGGCCTTGCCGCGCATCCAGGCCGTCTGCGATGTGCTCGCGGCCTTCGGCTGGCGGGCGAGCCGTCCTGACCCGCTGACCGACCGCGACCTGGCGGCGAACTCCTTGCAGCCGGCGATTCTCGCCAACGGGGTCATGGGCACTTGGCTGACCGGGCTGAGCGATGACCACGGCGTGACGCGTCTCTGCCTGGAAGCCCAGTCGCCCGAAGCCCTGACCGAGGACCTTTTCCTCCGCCTGCTCACGCGCCGCCCCACGGCCAAGGAACTGAAGCTCTACGCGGACCGTCTCCGTCCTGGGTTCGCAGAACGCACCCTCGTCGCCACGCCGATGATCGTCGGCCCGCCCCCGACCCGCCGTCCGGCCTATTATGTCTCCTGGTCCAACCACCTCGACAAGGACGCCACGACCGTCCGCCAACAGCAAGCCGATGCCGCCCGCCGCGGCGACCCGGCCACGACGCGCCTGAACCCCGCTTGGCGCCGCCAGGCCGAGGACGCGCTCTGGGCACTGGTCAACGCCCCTGAATTCCTTTACCACTAACGCCATGGATCGCCGCACCTTCCTGACCGCCCTCGGCCTCGCCCCCTTTGCCGCGCAGCTCCCCGGCGCCACCACGGTCCATGCGCCCAAGGGCAAGGCCGAACATTGCATCTTCATCTGGCTGGGCGGCGGCATGGGCCAGATCGACACCTTCGACCCGAAAGCCCTCGGCGACAACCAAGCGTCGAAGAAGAAGGCTGGCTCGCTCTACCGCTCGATTGAAACGTCGGTCGCGGGCGTCCGCGTCTGCGAACACCTCCCTCGCACCGCCCAGCTGATGGAGCACGTGACGGCCGTTCGTTCGGTCCACCACAAGGTCATCGACGAGCACGCCTTCGCCACGAACCTCGTCCACACCGGCCGCATGGTGAGCGGCAACGCGATCTACCCGTCGCTCGGCTCGATCGTGGCGCACCGCCGCGGCGCCGTCGACCCGAAGGTCCCGGCCTACATGCTCATCGGCTTCCCGAACGTCAGCCGCGGCCCGGGCTTCCTCGGCGTCAAGGATGGCTACGTCTACCTGGTCGACACGCAGACGGGCCCAGCGGGCTTCACGCGCCCCGAAGGGCTCACGGGCGACCGCGAGGCCGACCGACGTGCCTTGCTCGCCGCCACGGGCGAAGCGGCGGCCGATTCCGCCTTGGCCGAATACGCCGAAGCCCAGCGCGAAGCCTTCCGGCTCGCGGGGCCGTCGTTCATGAAGCACTTCGACCTCGCCCACGAACCGGCCGACCTCCGTGGCTCGTATGGCGGCGAATTCGGCCAGCGCTGCCTGCTGGCCCGCCGGCTCGTCGAAGGCGGCGTGCGCTTCATCGAGGTCTCCCATAACCTCAACTTCATCAACGGCACCGGCTGGGACGTCCACAACGACGGCATCACCAACCAACACGTGCTCATCCGCGAGTTGGACAACGCCTTGGCCGCGCTCACGACCGACCTCCGGTCCAAAGGCCTGCTCGATGGCGGGCATGGCCGCGCCGCCGGCGCTGGTGAGCTCATGCGAGACGGCATCGGCATCAAATCTCCAGGCGCCGTGGGCC
>RFQN01000014.1 GCA_009924965.1 Verrucomicrobiota bacterium | reverse complement strand
CCCGCCATGTGGGCATCATCATGGACGGCAATGGACGCTGGGCTGCCGCACGCGGCCTCCCGCGCCTGGAAGGCCACCGTCGCGGCGCGGAACGGATCTTCGACATTGTCGACCACTGCATCGACTCAGGCATCGGCACGCTGACGATCTTCGCGTTCTCGGCCGAAAACTGGAAGCGCCCGATGGAGGAGATCAATGGGCTCTTCAAACTGGGCGAGTGGATCCTCCGTGCCAACCTCTCCCGGCTCTCGCGGCGCCAAGTCCGCCTCAAGGTCATCGGTGACCTTTCCGCGATGCCCGACTTCGTGCGCGTGCCGCTCGAGGAAGCCATCGCCGCCAGCGCCAACCATCAGGCTTTCACGCTCGTCGTGGCCCTGAACTATGGCGCCCGCCAAGAAGTGACCCGCGCGGTCCAACAAATCGCCCAGGAAGTCGCCGCCGGTCAACTGGCCCCGACCGCGGTCGACTGGGCCGCCTTGGAAGCGCGCCTGCAGACTGCTGGCACGCCTGACCCGGACCTCATCATCCGGACCTCGGGCGAATGCCGTCTCAGTAACTTTCTTCTGCTGCAGTCGGCCTACGCGGAGATTGTGTTTGCTCCGGTGCACTGGCCCGAGTTCACCAAGGAGCAGTTCCAGCTGGCGCTCGACGAGTTCGCCAAACGCGAACGCCGCTACGGCCAGACCCCCGAACAACTCCAAGCCAAGCCCACCGCATGAAGCAACGCGCCCTCAGCACCATCGGACTCTGGCTCGTCGTGGGCCTCATGCTGACGGGTTTCAACGCGTTCGGCCAGGTGAAGCTGGGCGGCTTCCTGCTCATCGCCCTGCTGGGCCTCGGCGCCCAGTATGAGGTCTATGCCATCCTTCGCCAAACCGGTGCCGCACCGCGTTCGGCCGTCGGCCTGACCGCGGGTGCGCTCTTTCTCTCGGCCTTGTTCCTGGGCTGGGTCGTCCTGCCGCCCGCGGCTTCCTGGGTCGCTTTGGCTTGGGTCGCCGTCCTGCTCACGCTGCTCGCCCGTCCCTTACAAAACCAAGCGTGGGTCTTACGTCTCTCGACCTTGTTCGGCGTGCTCTACGTCCCCTTCCTGTTGGGCTTCCTCGTGATCTTGGCCCTTGAACCGCAAGGGCTCTGGGCCGCGCTCTGGGTCGTGGTCGCGACAAAGTTCACGGACGTCGGCGGGCTCCTCATCGGCGTGCCGTTCGGCAAGCATAAGATCGCCCCGAACGTTAGCCCGGCCAAGAGCGTCGAGGGCTGCATCGGCGGTATCCTGCTCTCTGCAGCGGTCAGCGCGCTGGTCGCTTGGGCCTACCAACGCGCGGGCATTGCCTTCCTGACGCCCGGCCAAGCCGCCCTCTGCGCCCTGCCCATCGCGGCGTTGAGCATCCCATCCGACCTCGTCGAATCCTACCTCAAGCGCCGCGGAGGCGTGAAGGATTCCGGCAGCACGATCCCCGGCATCGGCGGGGCGCTCGACTTGGTGGACTCTCTGCTCTTGGTCGCGCCGGTCGCCTACCTGTTGCTGAAGGTCGCCTGACCATGACCGCTTTCGCTCCCTTGCACGTGCTGACGGGTCCGACCGCGGTCGGCAAGACCGAGGCGGCGCTGACTTGGGCGGAACAGCATGACGCCGAAATCCTTTCCTGCGATTCGGTCTGCGTGTATCGCGGCATGGACATCGGTTCAGCCAAGCCGACCGCCGCACAGCAAGCCCGCGTGCGCCATCATGGCCTCGACCTCGTCGAACCCAGCCAGCGCTACTCGGTCGCGCAATACGTAGAGTACGCCCAAGCCGTGATCGCCGACGCGACTACACGAGGGAAGAGAATCCTCATCACCGGAGGCAGCGGCTTCTACCTCGCGGCATTCTTCGGACCCGTGACGGACAGCCTGCCAATCGGCGATGCCGTCATCAACGAGGTCCGCGCCCTCCAAGAACGCGGCCCCACCGCGGTGCTCGCGCGTCTCCAAGAACTGGAAGGGACCACTTTGCCCGCCTGGCTGGACCAACAGAACCCCATCCGCGTCGCCAAGGCGCTCGAGCGACGCCTCGCCTCTGGTCGGACCTTGGACGAACTCCGTGACGACTTCCTGCAGCGCCCGGGCCCATTCACAGGCCATCGCGTCACCAGCGAACTCCTCGAACGCCCCGACGACGAGCTCCGCCAGCGCATCGCCCAACGCACCCGCGAGATGCTGCGCGACGGGCTGATCGCGGAAGCCGAGCACCTCTTGACCCTCCAGCTCGACCCCGAACTGGCCTCGGCTCGGGCGGTCGGGTACCGGGCCACCATGGATTGGATTCAGGGAGGCAAGACCGTCGCCTTGGACGGCTTGGCCGAGCGAATCAACTTGGACACCTGGGCCCTCGTCCGAAAGCAGCGGAAGTGGTTCCGACGGCTAGGACTGACTCCTGGGCCGAATGGGCCCGCCTAAAAGCCTTTCAGCGCCTATTTAGGGCAGTTTTTGAGGCCTCACGAGGGCATGCCCGTGACAAAACGGCCGAAAACGCCATTTTTCACCCTCCGTCCTTGCTCTAGGCCAGATTTCGCTCACATTTAGGGCTCTTAACCCTCCACCCGACACCCATGCCCCTCAAAATCGGCCAGCCCCTCCCTGAAATCACCCTCAAGCAAGGCGTAGTTGGTGCCGACGGAAAAGTCGGTCTCGCTGACGTCAGCCTCCGCCGCAACGTCGGCAAGGGCAAGACCGTCATCCTCTTCGTTCCCCTCGCCTTTACGGGCGTCTGCACGGACGAACTCTGCAAGGTGACCGGCCTCCTCGACGAGTACAAGAAGCTCGGCGCCGACGTGATCGCTATCTCGGTGGACTCCCCCTTCTCTCAGGAAGCTTGGGCCAAGCAGGCCGGCATCTCCCTGACCCTCGTTTCCGACTTCAACCGCGTCGCCGTCAAGGCCTTCAAGGTCAAGGACACCAAGGTCATCCCTGAAAAGACTGGCCTCCTGAACGTCGCCAAGCGCTCCGTCTTCGTGGCGGACAAGGCCGGCAACGTGATCCACTCCGAAGTGAAGCGCGACCCCGCCTCGATGCCGAACTTCGCCAAGATCAAGAAGGCCGTCGAGCAGGCCTAAAAACCCTGCTGATAGGTCGCTTTTGAAGGCGGTCGGGCTTGCCCCGACCGCCTTCTTCGCTTTTGGGTGTATTTCAAACCTTAACGTTTTCGACCCTCCTTTTCAACATTAACTCCCCCATGGCACAAAAAGACCCGTTCAAAGCCCTCCGTCCGTTCACCGCTGGCGGCCAAACCGGCTCCCTCTACTCCCTGCCCGCCCTCGAACAGGCTGGTCACGGCAAGATCTCGCGCCTCCCGGTGTCGATCCGCCTCGTGCTCGAGTCCGTACTCCGTAACTGTGACGGCGTCGCGGTGACCGAGCATGACGTCAAGACGCTCGCCCAGTGGAACGCGAAGAAGCCGGTCGACACGGAAATCCCGTTCGTCGTCGCTCGCATCGTGCTCCAGGACTTCACCGGCGTGCCGCTGCTCGTCGATCTCGCCGCCATGCGCGAAGCCGTCGCCCGCCTCGGCAAGGACAGCTCGGTGATCGAGCCGCTCGTCCCCGTCGACCTCGTCGTCGACCACTCGGTGCAGGTCGACCGCGCCGGCAGCGCCAACGCGTTCCTCGAGAACCTGCGCCAAGAGTTCGGCCGCAACACCGAGCGCTACGAATTCCTCAAGTGGGGCATGCAGGCGTTCAAGACCTTCGGCGTCGTCCCGCCCGCCATCGGTATCGTCCACCAGGTCAACCTGGAATACCTCGCGAAGCTCGTCTTCCAAAAGGACGGCGTCTTCTACCCCGACACCCTCGTCGGCACCGACTCCCACACCACGATGATCAACGGCATCGGCGTCGTGGGTTGGGGCGTGGGCGGCATCGAAGCCGCGAGTTCTACGGCGAAGGCACCGAGGCCCTCTCGCTCGCCGACCGCGCCACGATCGCCAACATGGCCCCGGAATACGGCGCCACGATGGGCTTCTTCCCGGTCGACGACAAGTCGCTCGAATACCTCCGCCAGACCGGCCGCGACGAGAAGCACGTCGAACTCGTCCGCGAATACTACAAGGCCCAGGGTCTCTTCGGCATCCCGAAGGCCGGCAGCATCGACTACACCCAGAACCTCGAGCTCGACCTCGGCACCGTCGTCCCCTGCGTCTCCGGCCCCAAGCGCCCGCAGGACCGTATCGACCTCCCGAAGATCAAGGAGTCGTTCAACACGCTCTTCACCGCGGCCAAGGACAAGAACGGCTTCGGCAAGAGCGACGCTGACCGCGGCGCTTCCGCCCCGGTCGGCGCGACCGGCCGCACGCTGAGCCACGGCTCGGTCGTGATCGCCGCGATCACCTCCTGCACGAACACCTCCAACCCGTCCGTCATGGTCGCCGCTGGCCTCGTTGCCAAGAAGGCCGTCGAGAAGGGCCTCAAGGTGAACGCCAACGTGAAGTGCTCGCTCGCCCCGGGCTCCCGCGTCGTCACCGACTACCTCAACGAGACCAAGCTCACGCCTTACCTCGACCAGCTCGGCTTCAACCTCGTCGGCTACGGTTGCACGACCTGCATCGGCAACTCCGGCCCGCTCGACGCCGACATCGAAGGCGCGATCAAGGCCGGCGACCTCGTCACCGCCTCGGTGCTCTCGGGTAACCGCAACTTCGAAGCCCGTGTCCACGGGGCCGTGAAGGCCAACTTCCTCATGTCGCCGCCGCTCGTCGTCGCCTTCGCCCTCGCCGGCCGCGCCGACATCGACCTCGACAACGAAGCCATCGGCACCGGCAGCGACGGCCAGCCGGTCTTCCTCAAGGACATCTGGCCCACGCAGGCCGAAGTCGCCGAGCACGTCGCCCGCGGCCTCAAGCCCGAGATGTTCAAGTCCAAGTACGCTCCCGACTCCCTCGCCAACGCCACCGCCGAGTGGAAGGGCGTGCAGGGCGGCGCCGGTGCCCGCTTCAGCTGGAAGGAATCGTCCACGTACATCCAGGAGCCTCCCTTCTTCAAGGGCTTCTCCATGACGCCGCCGCCGGTGCCTTCCCTCCAGAAGCTCCGTCCGATGGCCATCCTCGGCGACTCCGTCACCACCGACCACATCTCCCCGGCTGGTTCGTTCGCCGAATCCACCCCGGCCGGCAAGTTCCTGTTGGCTGCTGGCGTGACCAAGAAGGACTTCAACTCCTACGGTTCGCGCCGCGGCAACGACCGCATCATGACGCGCGGCACGTTCGCCAACACCCAGGTGAAGAACCTGATGGCCGACGGCAAGGAAGGCGGCTTCACCAAGGTCCAGCCGGAAGGCAAGATCGAGGCCATCTACGACGCCTGTCAGACCTACGCCCAACGCGGCGAAGGCCTCATCGTGTTCGGTGGCGTCGACTACGGCATGGGTTCGTCCCGTGACTGGGCCGCCAAGGGTACCGCCCTCCTCGGCGTCAAGGCCGTGGTCGCGCAGTCCTTCGAGCGCATCCACCGCTCCAACCTCATCGGCATGGGCGTGCTGCCCCTCGAGTTCGTCGACGGCAAGAACGCCGCCTCGTTCAAGCTCGACGGCACGGAGACCTTTGACCTCGAAGGCCTCGCTGACCCGATCAAGCCGAAGACCCCGGTGACGCTCGTCATCCGCCGCAAGGATGGCTCCGTCGACAAGGCTCCCCTCGTGGCCCGCATCGACACGGCCATCGAAGGCGAGTACTACCGCCACGGCGGCATCCTGCCGTACGTCCTCCGCCAGATCCTGAAGTAAGCGCTCCCGCAGGCGTGACCAAGGGCGACCCACATGGGTCGCCCTTTTGTTTGGCACGGGTCGCCACGGCAATTGGTTTGACGGCTGACGCCGAACATTTCGAATTCCAGCCACCCCATGCGCTCCCTCTTCGCCTTCCTCGCCGGCCTCACGCTGCTCGGCCTCATCGCCTGCAAGCAACCCGACCCGACCCCGGTCCTCCGCCAGCGCTTTGAACTGCTCGCGAAGAACATCTGCAACAACCAGCCCGAGGCCTGCGTCGAACTCGTTGACCCCGTCTACGTGCGCGCGCAAGGCACCGATAAGGTCGTCGGTTCATTCAAGTTCATGGTCGGCCTCTACAAGTTCATGAACGTGCAGGAGAACAAGGTACGCATCGATGAAGTCCTCGTGCTCCCCACCGGCAAGACGGCCGAAATCCGCTACAGCCTGCAGGTCAACGGCGAATGGAAACCTCAGGACAAGCCGACCAAATGGCTCTTGGTCGACGGTCAGTGGTTCCTGCAGCTCTAAGGCAGCCTGCTCGCGGCCACGCTGCCCCTGAGCCACTCATTGCGTCTTGCCCGTCCGGCCGGACCGGCTACACCTATCGGCATGGAAATCGGTGTCATCAACGGCCCCAACCTCGACCGTCTCGGTAAGCGCGAGCCGGAAGTCTACGGCCATGCCACCTTGGCCGACCTCGAGGCGCAGATCGCCGCGCACGCTAAGCAGGCCGGCGCGAAGACCCGCTTCTTCCAGTCCAACCACGAAGGTAAGCTCATCGACACCATCGCCAAGTGGGCCGACGACGGCGTGAAGTTCCTCGTCATCAACCCCGGTGGCCACACGCATGTCAGCGTCGCTCTGCGCGACTGCATCGCCGGCAGCGGCATGAAGGCCGTCGAGGTGCACATTTCGAACATCTACAAGCGGGAAGAATTCCGCCACAAGTCCGTCACCGCCTCCGCCTGCGAAGGCGTGATCACCGGCCTCGGCTTCTCCGGCTACCTCCTCGCGGTGGATCACCTCGTCGCCCAGCACCGCCCCGCGGCCAAGCCCAAGGCGAAGGCCAAGCCGGCCGCGAAGAAGAAGGCCAAGAAATAATCATCAGGCCGTCAGAATCACCTCAGTATTTGGGGCTGCCTTTGTCTTTACCTCTCCTCATAAGCGACTAAGTTTATCACGGGACTGGGATATCTCGGTCGGAAAGACGGTTTCGCTTAGGCGAGGCCGTCTTTTTTGTTGTCCACCCAAGCCAAAAGACGTCCGGCGACAGACTCGTAAGCCCGATTTGGACGTGCAGACCCCAAAGCGTGCCGGGCCGCGGGATAGGCACAAAGGTCTGCCAACTGTAGTCCAGCGATGTTGGCAGACTTTGGTCTTACCTCGAGGAGGATGTCCAAGCCATCTTGGCCGACTTGATAGGCACAGACCCACTCGGACAACTGCCGATCTTCACGCTTACCACGAGCCTCCGCGATGAGATGAACCCTTCGAATCGCCCGTGCATGCGCCTGCCTGGTGACCACATCCAATAAACGTCCTAAAGCGAAAGCATAAGGATGCTCCGGCACGGTCGAAGCTGCAGGCTGCCGCTTATGATAACATGCCACCACCAAATCAAACGGCGCATTTCGAACATACTCGGACACCGCCGAGTAAAACGCCTGCCGTTGCTCGGGCTCATGCAGGAAACTGAACGCTCCCGTCTGCTTGCGGATTTCGCGGCTATGCATGACGACGCCTTCATGGCTCCAGAATCGCAATTTTAGATTATTCAGGCCTGCAAGGACACCCGCCTGATACCCATCCCGACGGCACAGCACGACGGCGAGAAGCAACAACGGGAAGCCAGGGTCGAACGGTTGCATCGAATGGTCACCACACTCATCAAGAAAGGCCATGAGCACATCATCCGTTGGCCCATCGCGTCGGGCGGCCACATTAGCATTCATGACGGATGGATGAACCCAACCCCCACCAACTTCAATCGAGCTGACCTAGTGTTCGCCACCTAAAGTCAACCGCCCCGTTTCACCTGAAATACCTCGGAGGCAGCCAACCTTCGGCTTCCCCTCTCTCGGGCTTTGCCCATAAAGGCTCTATGCCCCGCTTCCTCGCCCTCCTGCTGGCCTGGTTCACCCTCCTGCCAGCGTTCGCCGCTCAGCCTAATATCGTCGTCATCTTGGTCGATGACATGGGCTTCTCCGACATCGGGTGCTATGGGTCCGAGATCCCCACGCCGAACCTCGACCGGCTCGCGGCCAACGGCCTGCGCTTCACGCAGTTCTACAACACGGGCCGCTGCTGCCCGACCCGCGCCTCCCTGCTCACCGGGCTCTACGCCCACCAGACCGGCGTCGGGCACATGACGGAGAGCCGCAACGCCCCTGGCTACCAAGGCCACCTCAACGAACGCTGCGCGACCATCGCTGAAGAACTCAAGCCCGCTGGATATTTCACCGCGATGAGCGGCAAATGGCACGTGGGCCAAGAGCATGGCGTGACCCCAGCCAACCGCGGCTTCGACCGCAGCCTCAACGCGCCCGCGGGCGGCTTCTATCAAGCGGGGTCCAACCGCGCGAAGCTCTTCCTGGATGGGCAAGCCATCGCCAACGACGACCCACGCCTGCCGAAGGACTGGTACACTACCGACCTCTGGACGACCTATGGACTGAAGTTCATCGACGAAGCCCGCGCCGCCAAGAAACCCTTCTTCCTCTACCTCGCGCACAATGCCCCGCACTTTCCGCTGCAGGCCCCCGCGGACGAGATCGCGAAGTTCCGCGGCAAATACCTCGCCGGCTGGGGCCAACTGCGCACCCAGCGCTTCGCCCGCCAACAGGAACTGGGCTTGCTCGACCCAGCTTGGAAACTCGCCCCGCGGCCGGAAGCGATCAAGGCCTGGAGCGACTACTCGGCGGATGAAAAAGACCGGTTCGACCACTTGATGGCCGTCTATGCCGCTGCCGTGGCGCACATGGACAAGGCCGTCGGCGATCTAGTCGCCGGACTCAAAGAACGCGGTGAACTCGACAACACCTTGATCCTGTTCCTCAGCGACAACGGCGGCAACGCGGAGTCCGGCATCGCCGGCCGCACCGAAGGAAACCCCGCGAACGCGAAGTCCGAGTGGTATTGCGGCGAAAGCTGGGCCTTCCTGCAGAACACGCCGTTCCGACGTTACAAACACTTCAACCATGAAGGCGGCATCGCCACACCGCTGATCGCCCATTGGCCCAACGGCATCAAGGCCCGCAACGAACTCCGCACGCAGCCTGGCCACCTGATCGACATCCTCCCGACCTGCCTTGAAGTCGCCGGCGCCCCTGCGCTGAAGGAACGCAATGGCGTCGCCGTCTTGCCGCCCGAAGGACGCAGCTTGCTCCCAGCCTTCGCCAACCAGCCCATTCCCCGAGAAGGCCTCTACTGGGAACACGAAGGCAACGCCGCGGTCCGCGTCGGCGACCTCAAGCTCGTCCGCGCCGGCCGCAACGGACCCTGGGAGCTCTACGACCTCAAGCAGGACCGCACGGAACTCCAGAACCTCGCCGCAGCCCAGCCCGACAAGGTCAAGGAGCTCGCCGCCCTCTGGGAAGCCTGGGCCCTCCGAGCACAGGTGAAGCCCTACCCCGAAGCCGCGGGCAAAAAGGCCAAGGCCAAATAGCCAGAAGCCCACCCCCGTGGGCTTAACCATTCCTTAAGGTAGAAAGTGGTATTATTATAGGACCTACTCGCCATGAGTTCCACCCCTCCGAACGACCCGTCCGCACGTCCGAACCCCTTCTTCGTGCCGGCCAAAGATTTCAGCATGGTAGCGCGCCGCCACTTCCTCGGCTTGATGGCGCTGACCTGCGGCTGGACCATCCTCCATGCCGCCGAAGGAGACAAGAAAGGCAAAGGCGGCGGCAAGGGCAAAGGCGGCGGTGGTGGCGGCGAAGACCAGAGCAAGGCGCGCGGTCCTTCCTTCCAAGGCGAATACGTCCTGCCTGAGTCGCTCGCGGAATACTCGCGGCTTTCGCTCATCCTCGGCCGTGCCTCAGACAAAAGCGTGACCGCCAGTTTCCTCGCCAGCGAAGCCATGGAAGGCTTCCTCGAGCTCGGCGTGGCTCCGGGTAAGTACACGCGCAAGGTTGGCCCCCTCACCTTCCCGAAAGGCGAACCCGTCGAAGTGGTCATCGACCAACTCGCACCGAACACGGAATACCACTACCGCCTGCAGTCGCGCAAAGCCGGCGGCGGCGCCTTCGCGGCTCGGCCCGAATGCCGCTTCGCCACGCAACGCGCCCCAGGCTCCTCGTTCGTCTTCACGATCCAAGGCGACTCCCATCCGGAACGCCCGCAAAGCAGCCACCCGGACCTGTATGCCCGCACGCTACAAGCGGCCGCCGCGGAACGCCCGGATTTCCACATCTGCATCGGTGACGACTTCAGCGTGGACAAGGTGCGCACCGTAGCGCCCGCCGCCTTGACGCAACCCTACCTGCTGCAACGGCCGTTCCTCGGGCTCATCGGCCAACAAGCCGGCGTCTTCCTCATGAACGGCAACCACGAGCAGGGCTCGCTGTTCAACTACCAGCAGGAAGACGAGCGCCATGACGTCGCCGTCGGCGTCCAACTGGCGCGGAACCGCCTCTTCCCGACCGTCGGGCACGACGGGTTCTATACGGGTTGCCAGGAAAACCTGAAGGGCATCGGCCCGCTCAAATCCTACTGCGCCTGGACCTGGGGCGACGCCTTGTTCGTCATCCTCGACAACTACTGGCATTCGCCCGCGCTGGTCGACAGCGGCTTCGGCGAAAAGGCCAAGAGCACCAAGGGCGACGACAAGAAGAACCGCGACTGGTGGGGCATCACGATCGGCGACGCCCAGTACCAGTGGCTCAAGCGTACCCTCGAGACCAGCAAGGCTAAGTACAAGTTCGTCTTCGCGCACCACGTGCTCGGCTCGGGCCGCGGCGGCGTGGACGAGGCCGACCTCTACGAATGGGGCGGCCAAGGCAAGCGCGGCGAAGGCACCTTCAAGGAGAAGCGCCCCGGCTGGGAACTGCCCATCCACCAGCTCATGGTGAAGCACAAGGTCAACGTGTTCTTCCAGGGCCACGACCACCTCTACTGCAAACAGGAGAAGGACGGCATCGTCTACCAAGAGGTCCCCATGCCTTCCGACCACGGCTACGTCGCCTACAACGAGGACCGCTACCAATCCGGCACCAAGCTGCCGAGCTCCGGCTACCTGCGCGTGAGCGTCTCACCGCAACAGACCAAGGTCGAATACGTGCGTTGCTTCCTGCCCAAGGACGAAACCAAGGAAACCCGCCACTGCATGGTGGCGCACGCCTACGACGTCAAACCCCGCACCGCCTGACCATGCGCCGCCTCCTCACCCTCGCCCTGCTGCTCGGCGCCGCCCTCGCTGCGGCCCGTCAGCCCAACGTCGTCCTCATCTTGATCGACGACATGGGCTGGCGCGACCCCGGCTTCGTCGGCAACCGCTACATCGACACGCCGAACATCGACAAGCTCGCCCGCTCCGGGGCGATCTTCTCCCAGTGCTACGCCAGCGCGCCCAACTGCGCACCGACGCGGGCCTGCCTGCTGACCGGACAATACCCCTCGCGGCACGGCGTCTACACGGTCGTCGATGAGCGCTATGCGCCCGGCCAGCCCCACATGAAGGTGATGTCGACGCGCGGCAACGACGAGCTGCCGGCCGGCACCAAGACCGTCGCCGACGTCCTGCACGGCCAAGGCTACGCCACCGCGCTGGTCGGCATGTGGAACCTCGGCCGCGGCCGCAATGGCTCGACCGGCAACCCGACCGGTCGCGGTTTTGATATCTACGTCCGTCCCGACGACGTGGGCTTCGCCAAGGACGCCTACATGGACGGCAAAGGCCGCTACCTCTCCGACGCCCTCTGCGACGAGGCTCTGGCTTGGATGGACAAGAACAAGTCCAAGCCGTTCTTCCTCTACTACGCCGAGCACTCCGTGCACGAACCGTTCGACCCGAAGCCCGCGCTCGTCGCCAAATACAAAGCCAAGACGCCGACCGGAGCCGACAAAGGCATCACTCCTGAATACGCCGCGACCGTCGAGGCCGTCGACGCCAGCATCGGCCGCATCCTGGCCAAGCTCGAAGCCATGGGCCTGACCAAAGACACGCTGGTGATCTTCACCTCGGACAACGGCGGCCTGCCTTATGTCGTCGGCTCGCTCCGCGGCAGCAAAGGCCTGCTCTACGAAGGTGGCCTACGCGTCCCGGGCGCCATCAGCTGGCCAGGCGTCATCCCCGCCGGCAAGACGTTCGACGAACCCGTCGCGAGCATCGACTTCATGCCCACGATCCTCGAGGCCGTCGGCGCCCCCCTGCCTAAAGACCAACCCACCGACGGCCTCAGCCTGCTCAAGCAAGTGCGTACCGGCGCGCCCCTCGGCCGTTCGGCCATCTACTGGCACTTCCCTTGCTACATCGGCAAAGGCGAACCCATGAGCCTCCTCCGTGCCGGTGACTACAAACTCATCGAGAAATTCGCCGGCCCAACCTTCGAGCTCTACGACGTGCGCAAGGACCCGGACGAAAGCAAGGACCTCGCCAAGCAAGAGCCAGCCAAAGTCGAGGAGCTGAAGAAACAGCTACTCGCCTGGCAGAAGGACACCGGTGCGTTCCTCGCCAATGAACCCAACCCTGCCTACGACCCCAATGCCCGTGAGCAACGCGGCGGCGGCAAGGGCGGCAAAGGCCAGGGTCAAGGCGGCGGTAAGGGCGGCAAGAACGGCAAATAAGCCGCCAGGCCGCTTCAGGAGAAACGCCGGAGGTTAACCTCGGGCCGGATCGGCTGTCCGGCCTCGAGGTACGCGGCCATCTCTTCCGCCAAGACCGGCGCCCACACGGTCCCGCGCGGCCCCAACCCGTTGAAGAGGTGCGTGTGCGCCTCAGTCGGGTGCGAGCCCAGCAGAGGGAGGTTGTCTGCAGTACACGGCCGGACCCCAGCCACATGGGCGGTGACTTCGACAGAGACCTCTTGGCCAAAGTAGCCTCGGAAGCGCTTCAGCAGTTTCTCCCGCTGGACCTCCGTCGGGACCTCATCCAGCTGATCCCAAGCCCAGTTCGTCCCGGTCCGCCAGAGCCCTTGACCCAGCGGGAGGGCCCAACCCTCGCGATTGAGGATAAAAGGCTTCTGCGGGGCATCTGAACGCAAGGAAACGGCCTCTCCCTTGGCGGGTTGCCAAGGCAGATACCGGAACGGCCCCCGCTGCGCGGACTTATACCCGTCGCAGTAGACCACCCCACGGGCCTGGATCGTCCGCCAGACGACCCCCTCGGCCTGTGACTGCACCTCATCGGGCTGGAAGTCCGCGATCACCAAGGCGCCATCGGCCTCCAAGCGGGCCCGCTCGTCGGCCAAGAGTTTCTTCAGGTCAACCCAAGCGCCGCGCATGAGCACGCCGCCGAGAGCATCTGTGAGCCCGGCATCGAGTTCACCCTGCCCCGCTGTGACGCGCTCGATGAAAGGCGCGTACGCCGGCATGGCCGCGCGCTTCTGCCCCTTCTCCTTCTGTTCGTCGTCGGCGAACATCCGGTAAACCGAAGTCGGGCGGAAGACTCCCAGCTCGGTCAACCGGCGCTCGGCGAAGGCGACGAGCTCCGGATACGACGGCGTGAGCGTGAAGCGCCGGCCAGTGAGCGGAGTCATGAGGCCCGCCGCGACCTGCGAGGCTGCGGACTTCCAGCCATCGTCGACCACCGCGACCTTCTGGCCGCGGGCCCGCAACGCCTGCGCGAGCAAAGTGCCCGCCAAGCCTTGGCCCACGATCAAAAAGTCGACCTGCATCCCCCGAAGGAGACGCAGGTCGCGGAAAGGTCAAACTCCCAGCGGAGATGCCTTAGAAGCCGACGGAATTCTTGGAGCCCGCCTTGGTGACGGTCTCTTCCTTGGCCCAGACGGCCAAGCTCGTGCGGACGTCGACCAGCGTGAGCTGGAAGATGTAGGAGGCCTGACGCGTACTGCCGGCATTGGCGCGGTCTTCGAGGATCTTGCCCTTCAACACGAACTCAGCAACGGGGACCTTGGCACCCGGGGTAGCCGCGCGGGCGGCGCTGGCCACGGGGTCGCTCTCGAGCAACTGGATGCGGCCGGCGTTGACGAGCGGCATGGTGATCTTCGAGAGCAGCAGGCTGGTGTCGAAATTGTTCGTGGTGTCGTTGAGGATTTGACCGAGCTGGAGCACGGGCGGATCCTTACGGTCAAAGGCCTTGGACTGGACCATCGACTGGAGCATCGCCGACCCAGCGTTGGCGAAGTCCTGGATATTCACCTTGTCGAGGCTGACGACGAGGTCGCGGCCGTTCGGGTCTTTGTAGGACGCGGGGGTACCGCAACCGACGATGAGCAGCGCAAAAGCCAGCAACAGGGACTTATTCATGGGGAGGAAAGCGTGGTGGGGTTATCGAGAAATCAGGCGCAGGCGGCACTCGGCCGACTCGGCCTTGAGGGCCGTCGCGGTCACGGTCTTGATGGCACCCGGCTCCAGGAGCGTGGGCACCCAGTTGTCTTGGCGTTCGGTGACCTGGCCGTTGGCCGAAAGCCATTCAAAGCTGACGTTGATGTTCTGGCCCAGGAAAGCGCCGTTCCGGAAGTCGAACTGCACGACCGCGTAGCCGCCAGGCGTCTTGGACTTACGGGCTGCCAGGAGTTCGATCTTATTGCCGATGCGCGCGTCGTTCATCTGCACCACGAACGTACCATCGGGCTTCGTCGTGACATAGTTAATCGCGTCCGGCGGGGTGAGACCACGCTCCACCCTGTCAGCCGT
>RFQN01000130.1 GCA_009924965.1 Verrucomicrobiota bacterium | reverse complement strand
TCCGTACTCCGTACTCCGTACTCGGTACTCTCCTAGGACAGCACGTGGTGCTGTCCCTACCTTTTCCCCTTCGCCAATTAGAACTTCTTCGTCAGCCCGACGTAGACTGAGCGGGGCTGGGCGCCGTAGCCCAAGGCGGCGGGCGGGGCGGTTTCGCCGCCGAGGTTTTCGACGCGCAAGGAAAGGTCGGTCGTGTCATCCCAAGCGTACCGGGCCCAGCCGCGCCAGACCAAGGAGTTCGGTAGCGTCACGCGTTGGTAGCTATCCCAGTCGAAATCCACGCGGCCGTGGAGGAGCGTCACGCCGAGTCCGCAGGTCCAACGTTCGTTCGGTGTGATCTCAGCGCCGGCGGAGAGGGTGAAGGTGGGGCGGCGCAACAGGGACTGTCCGGCGGCGACGACGCCGAGGTAGTCGGTCAAGGCCTTGGTCTGCAGGGAAGTCGCGGCACCGAAGACGCGGACGCCCTTCGCGGGATGGGCTTCGACGCCGAGCTCGAGACCGCGGGTCCGTGCTTTCGCGATGTTGAAGGTCTTGTAGTTGTCGTTGGGGTCGTAGTCGATGAGGTCCGTGAGGTGGTTCTCGAAGGCGACGAGGGTCCAGGTGGGGCCTTGCGGCGTGGCGCTGGCAAAGCGGAGGCCGGCTTCGAAGGCGCGGTTGGCTTCGGGCCGGAGGACGAGGTTCTGCGAAGTGCCGTAGGCGAGGTCATTGGCCGAGGGCGCACGGTAGGCCGTGGCGGCCTTGAGGTGCGAAGCGAGCTGGGCGTCGAAGGCGTGCGCCCAGGTGAGTTCGCCGGTCGTCTTGCCCGCGAAATCGCTGAAGTCGTCGCGACGGAGGCCGGCTTTGAGCCGATCGGCCGACGTGGGCTTCCAATCGAGATGGGTCCAGAGCCCGAATGATTCGATGGTGTTCGCCCAGGGCGTCGCGTAGGCCACTTGGTTGAAGGCATTGCGTTCGTAGGTCGCGCCGAGCCCGAACGAAAGGTCGGACCGTGCTTTCCAATCGGCAAAGGCAGTCAATTCATCCGTGGCTAGGCGGTAATCCTGCAGGTCGCCGCCGGTGAAGCTGCGCACATGCGTGCCGCCATGCGACCAGAAGGCCGTCGCGGTCGTGATGCTGTCGACGTAGCGCAGGCCGGGTGACAGCAGCCATCCGTGGTCCTTTTGCCAGTCGACTGAACTGGGGGCGGTTTCGGAACCGGGCAGCCCGCCACGTCCGAGGTCCGCCGAGCCGATGAGGTCAGCGGTGAGCTGCGGTGAGAGCCGCCACGCCGATTTCACCAAGGCCGTGGAGGCGTCGCGGTCGCTGTTGGCGCGCCAGCCATCGTCATGCGCTCTGGTCACGGAAAGCGCCGTGCCTTGCGTGGCGGGTTGGCCCGCGCGCGCGTTGTTCGTCGCCCAAGCATACCCAAGCGAAGCTCGGCCGTAGGAGCCGCCTTCGACGTCGAGGGTGGACCCAGCCTTGGCCGTCAGCGGATCTTGCAGGCGGAGATCGACGACGCCGCCAAGGGAGTTGGCGCCGTAGAGGGAGGACGACGCGCCGCGCAGGACCTCGACTGACGACAAGCCGAACAGGCGGTAGCGGCCAAGCTCGTAGGTGCCGGAGAAGCCTGCAGGGAGGCGTCGGCCGTCCAGGAGCACGGCCGTGTGGGCGGAGTTGGTGCCGCGGATGAAGAGCGACGACTGCGAGCCTTGGCCGCTTTGTTCCGTGGCGAAGACGCCGGGGGCGGTGCCCAACAGGGAGGTCAGCGAACGGTAGCCAGCCTCATCGGCCTGGGCCACGTCGAGCTTGGTGACGGACGGAGAGGCGGCGCTGGCCGGGGCCGGTTGCCGAGTTTCGACCACGACGGTTTCGGGCAGTTGCACGGCGGCTTGGGCCAGCAAGAGGGCAGGGAGAACCAAAGGCATGCTGGATACATCAGCAGAGGGCCCCTTGGGGCAAGTCCCTTCCTGATGCGAAAGGGCTGGAGAAAGTGTCGGGATGTGTCATACATCATGGTTAGATGGGCTCCGAAACCGTAAACGAACCTGACCTTGGCGCTGTCCGCCAATTCTCCATTTTCGTGGAGAACAAGGTGGGCCGTCTCCACGAGCTGGTCGAATCCTTGGGGCAAGCCGACGTCCACATCATGGCGCTCTGCCTCGTGGACACGACCGATTCGACGATCATCCGCATCGTCGTCGACTACCCCGAGCGCGCCGAGGAAGTCCTCAACGCCCACCATTTCGCGCACGACGCCGTCCCGGTCGTCGCCATTGAGCTGCAGTCCGAAGCCCAATTGAAGGACGTCACCGGCATCTTGCTCAAGGCGGAGATCAATATCCATTACGTCTACCCGTTCCTCTTCCGTCCGAACGGCCGCTATGGCCTCGTCGTGCGCACCGAGGCCCAGGAACTCGCCGCTTCCGTCCTGCAACAGCACGGCATCACCGTCCTCGGCCGCAACGATATCGCGCGGTAAAAGGTAGGGACAGCACCACGTGCTGTCGTGAGAGAGGACGGAGTACGGATGACGGAGTACGGATTGTTGAGTGAGGGTGGGACGCTTGATCTCTGTCATCCGTACTCCGTACTCGGTACTCCTCTGGTTCTCTCCTGGTGCTGTCCCTCAGGTCTCGCTGACCTCTTTTACTGAGATATCCTGCCTAAGGGCATGGCGTTGCAGCGGATGCGAATCTCCGCTGACTAGCCGCATGATCGTCACCAGCCATCTCCCTGCGCACGCTGTTCTTGCTAAGCGTACGTTTTTACGTACGTTTAGAAGAATGGCTCATGTCTCCGCCACCAAGGCCCGTGCCCAGCTTTATCGGCTCATCGATGCGGCTGCGCACGAACCCATTCACATCACAGGAAAGCGCGGCAACGCCGTGCTGATTTCGGAGGCTGATTGGCGCAGCTTGCAGGAGACCCTCCACCTTTCAGCCATCCCGGGCATGAAGGCGTCGCTCAGGAAAGGCCGCGCGGAACCTCTCGCCCAGTGCAAGCGGAAGTTGCCCTGGTGAGCTGGGAAATCGTCTATACCCGCCAAGCGTGCAAAGACTCTCGTCGGATCGCGCGAGCCGGCTTGCGAGCCAAGGTCGAGGCGCTGGTGGCCGTCTTGTCTCACAATCCCTTTCGGGTGCCGCCGCCTTATGAGAGCTTAGTGGGTGAACTCAAGGGGCTCTATTCTCGCCGGATCAACCTCACTCACCGTTTGGTTTACGAGGTGCTTAAGGAGCGTAAAACCGTCAAGGTCCTGCGTCTTTGGACCCATTACGGGGATTGAGGGTGAGACGCGATGCCGTCGCGTCCCTACCCGCGGCAATATGGGGCGTGACGCTTGATCTCTGTCATCCGTACTCCTTACTCGGTACTCCTCTGGGGGCGCTCCTGGTGCTGTCCCTACCTCCTACTTCGTCGGCAGCTTGTCGACGTCGACGGAGGGTGGGGTCTTGCTTTCCGGAATCTGGAGGACGACGCCGCGCTTGCCCTTGGGTTCGCCGTAGCCGCCGGTGCTCAGGACGACGCCGTTGCCTTCGACATAGTGGTCGAAGTCGCTGCGGCCGAGTTCGGCGGTGGCGCTGGACTTGGCTTCGCGGAGTTGGACCCACTTGCCTTCGGTATTGCGGATCCAGAGGTTCGCATAGTGGCAGACGCGCTTCTGCTGGCCGGCGGAGCCCGACCAGTCCTCCACGAAGGAGTAGAGGCCGTCGAGCTTGGCCTTGGTGTTCGGACGGCGGAAGGAGGTCAGGAACTTCCACTGGCCACCATCCACACGTACATAGGTTGAGAAGATCGCGCCGGTGCCGTCCGGCTTCACGCCCAAAAGGAACGCATAGGTTTCGTTGTCCTTCCACGGGTATTCCCAGTGGCTATGGCCGCCGGAGCCTTCATGGTCGAACGCGTAGGCCTTCACGTCGTCGCCCTTCGCGAGCATGCGCACAATGGCGTTCTTCAGTTCTTCGGGGTCTTGGTTGGAGTTCTTGACGTTGTTCTTCACGTACCCGTTGTCCCAGAGGGAGTAGATGAACCAGCGGTCGTCGGGGTTGGTGCCGAGCGCGCGGCGCTGGAAGCCGAAGTAGCCTTGGCCGAAGCCGAGCACGCAGTTGTACGTGGCGGCTGGGCCAGGGGCGGCCTTGGCTTCGGCGTAGGCCCAGAGGGCGGTTTCGCCCTTGGGGAGCGGGTAGCCGTAGTGGACCGATTGGGCGTTGCCATTGGGCAGGGACCAAAGGTTGGCGTTGCTCCCCTTGCGGATGAGCAGGCCGTTGACGGTCAGCGCGGCTTCCCCATCGGCCTTGCTGGCCAGCGCGATCAGGTAGGTGCCGGCTTTCGGGAAGGAGAGGGTGAAGTCGGCCGAGTTCGCGAGCTTGCCGGTCCCGGTTAGGGCGAGTTCGGTCACCGCGGCGCGCGTGCGCGGCGCCTCGAGGTCGTCGGTCGCGGTCACCTGCAGCACGCGCTTGGCGCCGGCCGCGAGGTTGACCCGCGCGGCGAAGGTCACGTCGCCGGCCTTCTCGACGACGACGGGGACGAGCAGGAGGCCTGCGCCCTTGAAGGTGGCGGCGCCGACGTTGCCCCGGTCGCCGACCATGACTTCCTTGCCTTCGACATAGGCGGTCTTGAAATGCGCGACTGGCGTGGTGGCGGCTTCCTGGTCGAACTTGAAGCCGGTGACGACGACCGCGCCCTTGCGCTCGACGGCCTCGAGGTGGAGGAAGGTCGGCAAGTTGGCCGCGACCTTGGCGACGCCGAGGTCGACCCACTGGGTCTCGCCGTTGCCTTCGACGGCGCCCGCGAGGTCCTTGCCGGCGAGGCGGCCCTTGAAGCCGGTCTTGGCGCCCTTCGCGAGCTTGACCTGCACGGCGACGG
>RFQN01000129.1 GCA_009924965.1 Verrucomicrobiota bacterium | reverse complement strand
CCGAGGGCGTAGATGCCGAGGGCGACGAGGGCGACGCCGAAGCTGTTCATGCCCGAGGCGAGCTGCAGGCCGCCGAACGCAAGGAGCGCGGAGGTCACGAGGATGCCGATCGGGGAGAGGCCGAGCTTGGTCTCGATGAAGTGGGCGCAGAAGCGGAGGCCGAACATGATGGCCGAGGTCCAGATGAAGAGGGCCTTGCCCTGGTCGGCGGTGAAGAGGTTGCCGGTGATGGCTTCGATCCAGGAGTCGGTGCCGAGCTCGACCGCGCCGACGATGGCGTGGGTGACGAAGAGCACGAACAGGAGGATGGAGCCAAAGGTCCAGCCCATGGTGAGGCCGAGACCCATGACGAGAGCGATCGTGATGGCGAGGCCGGCGGTGTTGCTCAGATGGAGGGCCGACTGGGCCTGCAGGGCGATGAGCGCGCAGACAGCGATGGCGGCAAGGCTTTCAAGCGAGGGCTTCTTGATGAGGCGGCTGACCATGGCCGTAGCGATGAGCAGGATCACGCCGATGATGTTGGCGGTCATCGTTTCGAGGCCGAGGGCTCCCGAGAAGAACAGGGTCAGCAGGTAGCAGACGACGGCACCACCGAGGATGCCGATGTCCTTCGTCATTTCGCCGAGGTCGGCGCCCTTCTCGGCGGCTTCCGACTTCGGGAAGGTCTGACCGAAGAACATGATCGCGTAAGCGATGGTCGGGACGAGGTAGAAGGAGAGCTGACCCTTCCAGCCGAGGCCGAGGCCGTGGGCACCGAGGGCGTAGGAGGCGAGAGCGCCGACCACCATGCCGAGCGGCCAGGAGGCGTGCAGGATGTTCAGGTAGTGGGTGCGCTGCTTGGGGAAGATCGTGGCGACGAGCGGGTTGGCCACGGCTTCGAGGGTGCCGTTCGCGAAGGCGAAGATGAACATGCCCCAGTAGAGGAAGTCATACGCGTTTTGCGGCGTAGAGGCGCCGAAGGTGACGAAGGCCGAAAGGATGTGGCCGAGGAGAGCGACCGCGACGAGCTTGCCGTAGCCAATCTTGTCGACGATCACGCCGCCGATGATGATGCCGAAGCAGAAGCCCGAGAAGCCGGCGCCACCGATGGCGCCGAGCTGGGTGGCGGTGAAGCTGTATTCGGACGCCCAGGCGCCGAAGATGCCGCCACGAAGGGCGAAGCCTACGCCAGCAGCAAGGATGGCCATGAAGCCTGCCCAAAGCAGGCGCTTCGCGTTGGGTACAACGGAGGGTTGTTCGTCGGTCATATTAGTATACGATTATGGTTAGGGAGGGGGTACGGATGTGAATAAAACCCACCAACCCCCCTCTGTCGAGACGGCAAATCGCCCTTTACAAGCGTTTAACCTGACCATCTGGGCCGGACGCTTAGCCTTCTTTTCCGTTCTTATGCATCCGCCGGAAGTGGGTTGGGCTCATTTTCATGGCCCGGCGGAACTGGCGGGAGAAGTCGCTGGCGTCGTAGAACCCGGTCCGATCGGCGATTTCCGAGGGGCGGAGGGCGGTGTCCTTGAGGAGGTCGGAGGCGGCGGCCACCCGCATGCGTACATGGTAGGCGCGGGGGCTGACCTGGTAGGCCTTATGGAATTTGCGCTCAAACTGGCGGATGGAAAGCCCCGTCAGTTTGGCCAATTTCGCGATATTCAGGGCGTCAGCGAGGTTCTGTTTGATGAACTCCGCGGCGGCCTCGACCTTGAGGAAGGGCTCCAGCAGGGCCTTGGTCCCTTCATAACTGCGCACGGTCCCGAAGACGCCGCAGGGCTTCCCGTGGACATCGAAGATCGGGAGTTTGGTCGTCTCATACCAGACGTGCTCGCCGTTTTCATTGGGGAAGAGCTCGACCAGGCGCATGGCGGGTTCGCCGCTCTGGCAGATCTGCAGGTCCTTCTTCCGGAAGTTCGCCACCAGTTCGGGCGGGAACGGGAGGTGGTCGAAGACCGTGCGCAGGCTGCGGACCTGGACTTGGTTCAGCCAGACATCGAGGGTCGGTGTCGTTTTCACCCCATTTATCTAACAGCGCATAGACGCCAGGTCGATTTGATTTAAAGGGTTTAAAGCCAAAGACATTTCCGACCTCGGGCTATCGTGGTGTCGTTTTGATACTATTTAAACCACGGTTGGGTCCTAATCGCCTCAGCGGGTGCCTCTTATGGGTGGAGGGCGGTCGGCGGTATTCTGCATTTTCGTTTTGAGATTCCCGGCCAAGTCGCCTCCTTTGCTCTACTCATACGACTATGTCCTCCCTCAAGCTCCTCGCCGTTGCCTCCTTCCTGACGACCGCCGCCGTCGCCGCTGAAACGGCCAAGCCGGCTGCCCCCAACGCCGACACCATGAAGCGTGGCCAGGCGGTCTACAGCCGTACCTGCATCGCTTGCCACCAGCCCACGGGCGCTGGCCTGCCTCCGGTCTTCCCCCCGCTGGCCGGTTCCGAGTGGGTGGCCATGGACGCCTCCGTCGCGGTCCGCAACATCACCCAAGGCATGCAGGGCGCCATCACCGTCAAGGGCATGACCTACAACGGCATGATGCCCCCGGTCGCCGGCGTGACCGACAAGGACATCGCCGATGTCGTCACCTACGTCCGCAACTCTTTCGGCAACTCGGGCGCGGAAGTCACCGAAGCCGAGGTCAAGGCGATCAAGGCCAAGTATGCCGACCGCAAGTCCCCTTGGACCGCTGAAGAACTGAAGAAGGACGGCGCTGCCGCCAAGTAAGCCTGTTCCGGTCGAGCCAGCCCTGCCAACGGGCAGGGTGGCTTGACCCGAGGGGACCTCTGCCGCACCTTGGTGTCTAACCGCACCAGGGCGCTTCAGCGTCCGTCCTCCCATGTCCGACCCCAACCCCCTCGCCGGCACCCCTCGCCGGACCCGCGACCAAGTGGCCGACCTCCACTTCATGGACGCGCGCTACAAGCTCCTCGACCTCGCGGCCTTCCTGGACCGACTCGAGAAGGCCACCGGCCCGGAGGACCATCGCGTCCGCGGCCTGCGCGCCGCCCTCCCGCTCTTGTTGAAGTCCGGCGACGACCGCGTCGCCCAGATTCTCCACCTCTGGAGCGACCCCTCCGTCGCCCCGATCGAAAAAGCCGACACCAAGGCCGCCTCCGGCGTCTGGCCCGGCCTCCAGTAAGCCCCGACCATGCGTTACATTGAACCCCACGGCCACATGGTGAGCCGCACCACCGACGACTACCAGGCGATGGCTTTGGCGGGTTGCGCGGCCATCTGCGAGCCGGCCTTCTGGGCTGGCTTCGACCGCAAGACCGCGGACGGCTTCTACGATTATTTCTGCCAGCTCACGCAGCACGAGCCCAAGCGCGCCGCCAAGTATGGCCTCCCGCATTATTGCTGGCTCTGCATCAACCCGAAGGAATCCGAAGACATGAAGCTCGCGGACGACGTCCTCGCTCTCATCCCGGAATTCCTCAAGGCCAAGACCGTCCTCGGCATCGGCGAGATCGGCCTGAATAAGAACACGCGCAACGAGATGCGCATCCTCGAGAAGCACGTCGAACTCGCGGTGCAGCATGACCAGCTGATCCTTGTCCACACCCCGCACCTGGAAGACAAGCGCAAGGGTACGCGCCTGATCATGGACGTCCTCAAGGCCGCCGGGAAGGTGAAGCCGGAGCGCGTCATCATCGACCACGTCGAAGAGCACACCATCGGCGAAGTCCTCGACCAGGGCTTCTGGGCCGGCATCACGCTTTATCCGGAATCGAAGGCCACGCCCGTGCGCGCCGTCGACATGCTGGAGAACTTCGCCTCGCAGCGCGTGTGGCTGAACAGCGCCTGCGATTGGGGTCATAGCGACCCCCTCGCCGTGCCGAAGGCCATGCAGGAGATGCGCCGCCGCGGCCACTCCGCCGCCGCCATCGACAGCCTCGTTTACGGCAACCCCGTGCGCTTCCTGTCGCAGTCGAAGAACTTCCGGGACCCGCAGGCCCTGCGCTGAACGTGAAGCTCTCGTCCGGACTCAGCCTCGCCTATTGCACCAACGTCCATCGCGGCGAAGGGTGGGCGGAGACCTTCGCGGGCCTGCGCGACCACGCCTTGCGTGTGCGCGACCGCGTCTCGCCGGGCAAGACGTACGTCCTTGGCCTGCGCCTCGGCGACCGCGCCGCGGCCGAACTCGCCGAGCCCGCGACGCTGACGGCCTTCCGCCATTGGCTCGATAAGGAGGACTGCGTCGTCGCCGGCATCAACGGCTTCCCCTTCGGCCCGTTCCACGGGCAGGCCGTGAAGGACAACGTCTTCGCGCCGGATTGGTGCGAACCCGCGCGCCTCGAGTACACCAACCGCCTCTTCGACCTCCTCGCCGCGTTCGGCCCGCCGGATAAGATCGGCACCGTCAGCACGCTCCCAGGTTCCTTCAAGGGCTTCGGCCGGAACGCCGATGAACTCAAGGTCATGCGCCGCCACCTGCTCGCGTGCGGCGAACACCTCGACCGCCTCCGCGACCGCACCGGCGTCACGCTGCGCCTGGCGCTCGAGCCCGAGCCGATCGGCCACGCCGAGAACACCCCCGAAGCCCTCCGTCTCTTTGAGCAGCTCCGCGCCGAAGAGCCCTCGAAGGGCCTCGTCGACCGCACGCTCGGCATCACCTACGACACCTGCCACTTCGCGCTGCAGTATGAGCAGGCCCATGAAGCCATCGCCCGCTTGAACGCCGGCGGCGCGCCCGTGCTCAAGTTCCACCTCAGCTCCGCGTTGCGCCTGAAGCCGACGGAAGTCGCCCTCGCGCGCTTGGCGAAGATGCACGAGCCCACCTACCTGCACCAGACCATGGGGCGGGCGAAGGATGGCTCCATCGTGCGTTTCAAGGACATCCCTTTGGCGATGGCCGCCATCGACCAGCTCC
>RFQN01000128.1 GCA_009924965.1 Verrucomicrobiota bacterium | reverse complement strand
ACTTTCCCCCTCGACTTGAGATAGAGCAATCAAAAGACTCGAAACGTGCTGAGAATTTGTTCCGTCGACAGTGACCGATCCGCAGACGATAGGCCCTTCAATCGAAAAGGGCGCATACCCCTCTTTTTCGAGATAGACTATTTTTGCGCCAAGAGAAGAAAGGGCATTTACAAGGGGTTTAACAGGGCGTAGATGCCGAATCGAAAAATCGCCGGTTAAAAAAGTTTTTTTACTTCTTAAAGAGGCGAGAGCCATATAAAAATGGAGAGCCAAACCGGAGTTTTTCACAGCCTGCAGGACGCCCTCGGCGGGTCGTCCCGTAAACAAAAAGACCCTAACCATCGGCTAGGGTCTTTGACACCAATCCAGCGAGGTCAGGCCTTCAGGATGCTGGCTACCGGCACATCGAGCCCATCCTTCCAGAGGGACTCCATGCTGTAGCTTTCGCGGATCTCGGGGCGGAAGATGTGCACGAGCACATTGAAGCCGTCGACGACGGTCCAACCGCTTTCGGGCTGCGACTCGCTGGCGCGGGACGGGGAACCGACTTCATCCATGGCCTTCTCGACTTCGATGCGCAAGGCGCGCAGGTGCGGGTCGGAGTTGCCGGTCGCGATGATCATGTAATCAGCGACCGAAGAGAGCTGGCCGAGTTCGAGCACGCGGATGCCGAGGGCCTTCTTGTCGTCGAGGGCCTTCACGATCGCGGTGACGTAAGCGGGGACCTTGGTCGGCACAGCCTTCGGGGCCGCTGGCTTCGGGGTCTCGGAGCGGGTCTTCGCCTTGCTGCCCTTGGCCTTGACGACGGGGCGACGAACGGGCTTCACCGGACCACGCGCCTTCGCCGCAGGCTTGCCGGTGAACTTGCCGACAGGCTTTTTGAGGGGCGTCTTCTTTTTCTTGGGAGCGGGCATGGTCAGGTTTTGTAGAGTGCGTGTTCTTCGATGTAGGCGCGGACCGCATTGGGCAAGCCGTTTCCGGCCGGTTCACCCGCGGCCAACGCGGCCCGCAACGCGGTCGAAGAGACGCGGACAGGCGATTCCTTCAGCACGGTCAAGCGGATGAAGCCAGCGATGCTGGCCGGCGCCGCCACCGGCAGGCCGTCGCGCGAAAGCACCGCGAACTCGACGAGCCGACCTAAGGTATCGATGTCCTTCCAGCGATCCAACCGCGCCAACTGGTCGGCGCCGAGGATCCAGACGCGCCGAGCCGTGGGAAACTCGGCCGCCAGGTCGCGTGCGGTGTCCACTGACCAACAGATGCCCGTCCGGCGCACCTCGCGGTCGTCCACGTGCGCCCACGGACACGGGGCAAAGGCGAGCTTGGTCATGGCGAGCCGATGCGCCGAGGACGCCAAAGGCGGCACGGCGCGCAACGGAGCCAAGCCCGCGGGGATGACCTTTACTTCCTCCAAGCCCAGCTGACGCCAAGCCGCCACCGCGGCGGCGACATGGCCGGCGTGTGGCGGATCAAAGGTTCCGCCCAAGATGCCAAAGGAGGCGGGCATAGGGACATTCGGAGGCGAAGGATGCACGGTGGCAACCTAAAGCAGGCTTGAGCCCGGACGATTACCCGGGAACGATGCATCCATGGCGTCAGCCTCGCGCTTCCTCCCGCCGGACCTCGCTCCGGGCCAACCCTTTGCGGTCATCGCCGGCAAAGGACGCTACCCCGCCCTGCTCGTGGAGGCCGCCCGTGCCCGCGGCGCCCAAGTCCGGCTGGTGTCCTTCGAGGAAGAGACCGACCCCGCGCTCATCGCGACCTTCTCACCCGCCGAGCATCGCGCGGTACCGGTCGGCAAACTCGGCCAGCTGCTCGACTCGCTCCAAGCCCTCGGCGTCGCCGGGGCCGTGATGGCCGGCCAAGTGACGCCCCGCAAACTGTTCTCCGGCATGGTGCCCGACCTCAAGCTCATCGCGCTCATGGCTTCGTTGCGCGCACGGAACGCGGAATCCATCTTCGGCGCGATCTCGGCCGAGATCGAGAAGACCGGCGTGCGCATGCTCGACGCCCGCGTCTACCTCGACGACCACCTCGCCACCTCCGGCCCGATGACCGGGTTCTTCTCGGCGGTCTCCGCCGAGGAACGCGCTTTCGGCGTCCACATGGCCCAAGAGATGGCCCGGCTCGACGTCGGACAATCCGTGGTCACGGCCAAAGGCACGGTGATCGCGGTCGAGGCCTTCGAAGGCACCGACAACATGCTCAAGCGCTGCGCGGCCACGGGCGGCAAGGAGATGCTTCTGACGAAGACGACCAAGCATGCCCAAGACTTCCGTTTCGACGTGCCCTGCATCGGCCTGCGTACCCTGGAGAGCATGGCCGAAGGGGGCGTCCGCCGCGCCAGCCTACAGGTCGACGGCGTCATCATGATCGACAAGCCCGCGGTCCTCGCGCGCGCCAAGGAACTCGACCTGTACCTCGAAGGCGTCGACCTCTCCGCGTGAACGCCCTCGAAGCCGAGATCGCCAAGTTCGTGTCGCAACGCTTCGCCGACGTCGGCGAAGTCACCGCCCTCGAGCTCGCCGGCGCCGACGTCTCCGCCACGCTGACGCTCCAGGGTCAGCCGGAGCCGGTCTCTTTCCGCGTGACGGGCCTGCACTGGGCGAGCGACGGGACAACCTTCACCCTGCGCTACCACGAAGCGAGCTGCTCCTTGCCGTGGCTGCACGCGGTGCTGCGCCATTGGAGCCAACGCACGCAGTCGACAATCACGCTTAAGGAAGACCTCCGCCTGCTGCCGCTGAAGTTCAAGCTACCGCGCTCGGCTTAGCCTTCGAAGAAACTCCAGGCGAGCGCGCTCTCGACCACGAGCCAAGCCAGCAGCAGCGCCAACACCACCGTCAACCAGCGACGATGCCGGACCCAGAAATCAGGCGTCCGCTGATTGACGTCCGGCCCGCCGCGTTGCGTGAGCAGCAGGCGCAGGCGCAGATGCCAGGGAGCCCCGACCGCGCCCGGCAACTCCGGGTGCTGATAACCGCCTTCGCGGTAATCCACGCGTTTGAAGAATTTGGCGATACGCCCGAACATCTTTCCTACCATACACCCTTCGCCCACGCTTTACAAGCGGGCGGTCAGGGGGTAGTCCCTTGGGCGTGAAGGCCACGACCCGGTCCATCCGCGCCCTGAAAGGCACCCGCCCCATCGTCTGCCTCACGGCCTACGACGCCGTGACGGCCCGCATCGCCGACCAAGGCGGGGCTGACGTCATCCTCGTCGGCGACTCCGTCGGCAACACGATCCTAGGCATGGCCGACACCGTCGGCGTGACCTTGGAGATGATGGTGCACCACACCGCCGCGGTGGTTCGAGCCAAGCCCAACGCGCTCGTCATCGCCGACCTGCCCTTCGGGCTGGCCCACGACAGTTTCCCCCACCTCCTCAAGGCCTGCCGGGCGCTCCTGCAGCAAGGCGGGGCCCAAGGCGTGAAAATCGAAGGCGGCGCCTCGCTCGCCAAGCACATCGAGAAACTCGTCGACGCAGGCATCCCCGTCATGGGGCACGTCGGGCTCATGCCCCAGCGCGTCCACTCCACGGGCTATCGCCGCCGCGGCCTGACCCCGGCCGATCAGGTCCGTCTCTTCGCCGACGCCCAAGCCGTCGCCGATGCCGGTGCCTTCTCGATGGTGGTCGAATGCGTGGACCCTGTGTTCATGCCTAAGCTCACCGCTGCAGTCGACGTCCCGACCATCGGCATCGGCTCTGGCGAAGGGTGCGATGGGCAGATTCTCGTGATCCATGACCTCCTCGGGCTCACTCCCGAACCTCCGCCTTTCGTGAAACCACAAGCCCGCCTCCACCAAGACGCCGTCGCCGCCGTGCAACGCTGGGCCCGCCTCGTCCGCAAAGGAGGCCGCCGATGAACTGCGTCGTCTTCGGCGCGGGCGCCTGGGGCACCGCGATGGCCATCCACCTTGACCGCCAGGGCCACACGGTGACCCTCGTGCCGCGCCGCCTCGAACAGGCGCTCAAGCTCACGGCTGAACGCGAAAACACCGACTACCTCAAGGGCTATGCCCTCGCGCCTTCCCTCCAGATCGGCCTCGAAGCGATCCCCGCCTTGATGGACGCCGACCTGGTCTTCCTGGCCTGCCCCTCCAAGGGCCTCGCCGAACTCGTCCAGCAGATCGGCCCGGCCCTGCGCGCTTCCTCGGCCCGCATGGTGATTTCGCTCTGCAAGGGACTCGACCAGCACACGCTGCGACGCCCATCCGAACTGATGGCGCAAGCTGCCGGCAACATCCCGGTCGCAACCTTGAGCGGCCCGAGCAACGCCGAAGAAGTCGCCCGCGGCATGCCGACCGCGATGGTCTTAGCGGCCCACCAGGATGACGAGACGCTGCGCGAAGTCCAAGCCGCCCTCAGCGGCCCGACGCTCCGCGCCTACACGTCGTCGGACCTCCCCGGTGTCGAGATCGGCGGCACGTTGAAGAACGTCTATGCTGTCGGCGCCGGCCTGTGCGATGGCCTCGGCCTCGGCTCCAACGCCAAAGCGGCCTTCCTGACGCGTGCCCTGCAGGAAATGATGCGCGTCGGCGTCGCCGTCGGCGGCCGCGCGGAAACCTTCCTCGGCCTCGGAGGCGTCGGCGACCTCATGGCCACGGCCCATGGCGGCTGGAGCCGCAACCGCTCGTTCGGCGAACAGGTCGCCCGCGACGCTCGCGGCGCCATCGCCGCGCTCGCGACGCGCCGCGACTCGGTCGAAGGCTATCGCGCGACGGACACGCTGACCCGCGTGGCTCAAGCCAACCGCCTCGACGCCCCGATTTTGTTCTGCCTGCACCGCATCTTGTTCGAAGGCCTCGACGCCCGGGCAGGCGTGACGGCGTTGATGACCCGCGACCTCAAGCCCGAGGC
>RFQN01000127.1 GCA_009924965.1 Verrucomicrobiota bacterium | reverse complement strand
GCCGAAGCCTACGATCACTGCATCGTGCTGGGCGCCGAGCAGCTGACCTTCGCCGACTTCCTACCGCTCGCCGTCCACGCCGCGAAATGGACGCTGGTCGGCCAACGCTCCGGCCACCCAGATAGCCCAGGCCGCCAAGAACTCGCGATGCTCGCCGCCGCCGAAGCCGCCCGCGCCGGCCGCTTCGCCGAACTGCAGGCCGAACTCGCCTACAAGGCCTGCGTGGGCAAGGACGGCTCCGCGGAAGACGAGGACGCCGAGCTCGCCGACGCCTACGGCCGACGCAAAGTCCTACTCGTCCTGGAAGCCGAGGACGACGCCCGCGACCTCGCGACCGCCGCGCTTCACCTCCGCCAACGTCAGCTGACCGTCGCCGTCTGCACCGCCGGCGAGGTCGAGTCCGGCCCTTGGGCCGCCCCCGCGCCGGAGCTCAACGTCATCGTGACCACGCGCGCCTGCATCGAACAGACCGACCTGCTCGCACGCCTATCGACGGACTTCCGGCTGATCGTGACCGACGCGCCGAACACGCTCTTCGGAGCTCTGGCCGCACGCATGAAGGCGCCGAAGACGCGCGGTCGTGCGGCCAAGCCGAGACCCGTCATCCTGCTCAGCTGGTCGCTGCGTACCGCCGACAACCTGCGCGGCCTGCATGCCCATCGTCACGAGGAAGCCGCCCGCGGCGACTACGCCCGCGCCTTGCTGCTCGACCTGCGCTCCATCTTCCCGTTCGAGAAGCCGCTCTGGGAACCACGCGGCTTGCTGACGCTCCAGGAGCAGACCTTGCCCTCGGTCTGGGAGGTGCTGCATCACGGCGTGCGCACGGATACCGGCACGGCGCGCTCCGAACTCGTCTATCATTCCGGCCTGCCGCGCGGCAGCAGCCTGTCCTCACGCCGGGAGGTGCTGCCATGAGCGGACGACTGCCCACGTTGCGCCTCCGCCGCACCTTCACCGTCCGTTGGCTGGAAACGATGGCCTGCGTGCAGGTGCCAGCGTCGCACACCGAATGGCTACCGCTGCTGCGCCTCGCCGCCGAGCAGGCGCGCCGACAGCAACCCATTACCCCGGAGGACGTGGCGCGGAAACTCCTACCGCTGTCCGTCGCCGGTGCCCGCACTTGGCTCGAACAAGCGGTGCGCCACGGCATGCTGACCGCCATCGGCACGCCCACCGCGCCCGCCTACACGCTCAGCGCCCTCGGTCAGGCCACCGCCCCACTCGGGCACTCAACGGAAGCCAAGCATGGCCTCTTCCGCTGCGCCGTGACCGATGAACCCTTGCTGGCAGGCATGGGCGTCCTCCAGCTCGAGGAACGCCGCGAAGCCAGCGCCGGGGCGTTGACGCCGCTGACCGAGAGCCTGGTGCACGCACCGGGCAGTTGCGGACAGAGCTTGCTGCAGCCTGACGGACCCTTCGTCGTGACGCGCACCGCGGACGTCGCCCGCGAATTGCCCGCGCGCCAAGCACTCACGCTCGAGCTTGAGTTATCCCCCGACCACACGGGGCCGTTCCGCCTCCGCATCTTCTCCGAACGCAAGGACGGTAAGGGCGAGAAGCCTGGCGTCGACGCGCGCCTAACCTCTCCGCTGCAGCGGCGCGCCGACCAAACCTATGGTGACCTGTTGGCGTTGGTGCTCTCCGCGCAAGCGGCACCACGCGAACTCTCGGCCGGCCTCTCCGTGCCGTTCGCCGCCCTGCCGACCGAGGCCCGCCTGAATTTCCGCCTGCGCCACCCGAAAACCTTCACGGCGCACCTCCGCGTGCCCGGCCAGTTCGACTTGGGCGTGTTCGAAGTGGAACCCATCGAAGTCTCCCTCGTCCCGCGGCCCGAGGACGTCGATGCTTGGGGCCTCTGGTTGCAGGTCCGTGCCCTCGGCGGGGAACGCACGCCCGCGGCCGCCGCGAAAGCCGGTGAAGCGGCCCGGCAAAAGATTCCGACGTACCGCCCACGCGCCTTGCATGAGCTCGCCGCGGCGCTCGCGCAACAACCGGCCAGCGGGCCGAGCGACGGCAGCCGCGCCGCCCTGCTGGAAGCCTACGACCTCTTACTTTGGGAGGACGCCCCATGAGCATCCCTCCGCTCACCCGCACCTCGGAACCGTTCCGCTACCACGACCGCGTGGTGGGCGACGTCTGGCTCCGCCGGGAAGGCCCTGCGGAACCTGCACCCGAAGGGCCGCACGTCTTCACCCAGCGCGCGGCTTGGCTGAACGCATGGATCGTCGCGGTGGGCAAAGCCCAGACCACGGTGCACCTGTCTCTGCCGACCTTGACGCATGCGACGCTGATCGAGGCCCTCGCCCAAGCCGCCAAGCAACGGCAGGTACGGGTCTACCTCATCACCACCGAGGGCCAAGGGCCGGAGCTAAAGCCCGACGAAAAGAAGAGCCACTTGGCGGCGCTCGACTTCTTGGCGTCGGCGGGGGCGACACTGCAGAGCACGACCACTTTCCACCCGACGCTCCTGCTCGTCGATGCGGCGTCCGCGAGCCCGCGGGCCTTCCTGGAGTCGAGCGAACAGCTCTGCGTCGAGGAACCTGCGCTGGCGACGTCGCTGCAGCGGCTCTTCGCGCTTGGTTGGTGGCGCCATGGCGTGAACCGCCTCTCCCGCGCAGGCGCCGGCAAGGCTGAGCAGCCGGCCCATTTCCCCGCCCAACGCGTCCTCCCGCTCGTGCCCATCGACGTCCGCCCCATCGTGAAGCCTCCTGCCAAGCCCGTGGCTCGCTTGGAAGTGGCGGACGCGCGGCAAGCGTTCCTTACGGGCGCGCAGACTAAGCTCTGGGTGGCACTCACCTCGCTCGAGGGCGAGCCAGCCTTGCTGACCCAGCTGACGGAAAAAGCCAAAGACCCCGCTTGCGATGTCCGCCTGCTGCTCGCGTCCCGCTCCACTCAGGTAGAGCCCTTGCGCGCCTTGCTGAAGGCGGGCGTGAAGGTCCGCGTCGCCCCGACGGCGCCGCAGTTGATCGCGGATGACCGCGCGTGGGTGGTCGGCGGACGCAAGTATGGCCGCGAGCCGGTGAACGGCCTCGCTTGCGCGGCGATCCTCACGGGTGTCGGCGGCGGCGAACTCATCGCCCGGTTTGCGCAACGCTGGGAAACGGCCGAACTCACGCTGACGGCCGACGCCAAGCTCGGCGAACTCCGCACCCCGTACTTGCCCCTCACGGCCACTGCGGACGCCGCCTGGTTGCCGTGTCCGGCGCCCAAGAAGCACGTCGTCCTCAGCACGCCCTGGACGGCTTTCTCGGCGGCGGACCTCACCGACAGCGCGCCCCACCGCGAAGCCAAGGACGACCCTGCCTGCAACGCGCTGGAGCTCACCTATGAATGGCAGGTCGTGCCGCCGAAGCTCCCGGCCGACGCCAAGGAAGAGTTCAAGCTCGGGCCGGAACCGACGACGAAAGGCGCCGAACGTCCCAAGACTCCGTACAGCCCACGCCGCTTCATCCGCGGCAAAGAGGTCTACGTCCTCATCGACCGCACGGACCCTATCCGCCTCTCCGAATTCCGCGCCCTCGAGCGCCAGACCAAGGTCCGCTCCGTCATCCCCCGCGACTAAGCGGCCTACTTCTTCTTCAGTTCCTCGCGGAGTTCGCGGATGTCCTCGTGCAGGGCGCGGACCTCGCGGCGGAGTTCCTCGTGGTCCTTGGTCTCCTTGGGGAGGATGAGCTTGGACGTGACGATCGCAGAGATGGAGCCGAAGAGGGCGATGCCGACGAGCATGAGGCCCGCGGCGATGATGCGGCCTTCGGTGGTGACGGGATAGGTGTCGCCATAACCGACGGTGGTCACGGTGGTGAGCGCCCACCAGAGCGCATCTCCGCCTGACTTGATGGTGGCGCCGGGGGCCAACCGCTCGGCCTGGACGATGAGGGCGGTGCTGAAGACGATCATGACCACCGCGATGCCCGGAAGCGCCAGGAGGCGTTCATTGAGGGTCGTGCCCGTGGTGAGTTCCTGCAGTTTGTAGAGCACGCGCAGGACGCGGACGACGCGATAGACGCGAATGAGCTGGAGGGTACGGAAGGCCACGTCGAACGGAATGGCGGCTAAGAGATCCAGCCAGCCCCAGCGCCAGAATTCCGCGGCCCAACCGGCGCGGCGCCAGCGTACCATGACGTCGACGAGGAAGACGCCGCAGGCGGCGTTGTCGATCCAGCGAAAGACCGCCATGGTCTGCGCCGAGAAGGACAGGAACGTCTCGACCAACACCAGCAACAACGAGCCAATGGCCACCGCGAAGACGAACCAATCCCAGCCGTTGAGGCGGACCTTGAGTTCGTCGTGCAGCTTGGACATGCCGGCACGTTAGGAGAACTTCGGCCGCAGGGCAAGGGCGACCGCCAGCGGCCTCAGAGGATCAGCATCGCGTCGCCGTAACTGAAGAAGCGGTAGTCCGCGCGGATGGCCTCGTCGTAGATCTCCTTCAACCAAGGCAGGCCCGCCGCGCTGCCCGGGGCCAGGAAAGCGGACACCAAGCACAGCAACGTGGACCGCGGGAGGTGGAAGTTCGTCAGCAGCATCTCCGCGCAGCCGATGGTGTCGCCCGGGCGCAGGAAGAGCCCGGACTCGGACTGCCAGTCGCCGGCTGGGGCGGCGGCGAAGTCCCCGCACTTCCGCAGGCAGTCTTCGGCGGAGCGGATGGTCGTCGTCCCGACCGCCAATCGCGGGCGGCGGTCGCGCAAGGCCGTCAAGGTCCGCGCCGGGATCGCGTAGGTCTCGCGATGCATGACATGCTGGGCGAGGTCCTGGACTTGGATGGGCTGGAAAGTCCCTGCCCCCACATCGAGGGTGAGGTCAAAGGACTCATGGCCGCCGGCCTGGAGCTGGGCCAGCAATTCGGGCGTGAAGTGCAGGCCGGCCGTCGGCGCGGCCACCGCGCGCGTG
>RFQN01000126.1 GCA_009924965.1 Verrucomicrobiota bacterium | reverse complement strand
TTCCTGACCCCCAAGCTCCGCGAGGAGATGGGCAAGGTCGCCGTCCGCCTGACGGAATCCATCGGTTACCACAACGCCGGCACGATCGAGTTCCTCGTCGATCGCCACGGGAAGTTCTACTTCATGGAGATGAACACCCGCATCCAGGTGGAGCACGGCGTGACCGAAGAGGTCACCGACATCGACTTGGTGCGCCGCCAGATCCTCATCGCCTGCGGCGAGAAGCTGGAGCTCAACCAGAAGGACATCAAGATCACCGGCCACGCCATCGAGTGCCGCATCAACGCCGAAGACCCGGCCCGCAACTTCACGCCGAGCCCCGGCACCATCGGCCTGTACTACACGCCGGGCGGCCACGGCGTCCGCGTCGACTCCCATTGCTACTCAGGCTACACCATCCCGCCGAACTACGACTCCATGGTGGCCAAGCTGATCTCGGTCGGCGCGAACCGCCAGAAGGCGCTCGACCGCATGCACCGCGCCCTCAGCGAGTACATCATCCGCGGCATCCACACCACCATCCCGGTGTGCCGCGCGATCATGAAGGACCCGGTCTTCCGCCAAGGCGGCGCCACGACGAAGTACCTCGAGGACTTCTTCGAACGCACCCCGAAGGAACTCTGGTCGGCTGCGCCCCTCACCTGAGGACGCCACCCCGCTGATGAGCGCACCGTCGCGCCCCACTCCGGCCCAGACCGCGCGTCTGCGCACGGGCGGCGACCACCTGCGCTTCGCCAACAAGCTCCTGCGCTCGGCCGACGTGGCCTACGGCCAAGGCTTCCTCGACGAGCAGGAGGAATCGCTGACGCTCATGGGCGCCGCGACCGGCCTGGCTTGGGAAAAGCTGCCGCAGTGCTTTGAGCGAGCCCTCCGCCCGGCCGAGAAGGCCCAGTTCCTCGCGCTGCTCGAGCGCCGCGTGTTCGAGCGCGTGCCGACGGCCTACCTCGTCGGCGAAGCCTGGCTCGGCGGGCTCCGCTTCCGCGTCGACGAACGGGTCATCGTCCCGCGTTCCTATTTCGTGGAGCTCATCCCCGAAGCCATCCCGCGCTGGCTCCCGCCCGTCGATCAGGTCAAGCGCGTCGCCGATGTCTGCACGGGCTCCGGTTGCCTCGCCATCCTGCTCGCGAAGCGTTTCCCGCAGGCGAAGGTGGATGCGACCGACCTCTCCGCGCCCGCCCTCGAGGTGGCCAAGCTCAACGTCGCCGACCATGGCGAGTCGCAGCGGATCAAGCTGCATGAGACCGACACGATGACGGCGCTCTTGGGCGGCCCGAAGTTCGACCTCATCCTCAGCAACCCTCCGTACGAGCCGGAAGGGATCTACCGCCGCCTACCTGCGGAGTTCAAGAAGGAGCCCAAGAACTCCTTGGTCTCCGGGAAGGATGGGCTCGATGTCATCCGCAAGCTGCTCGCCCAAGCCGCCGAACTCCTGCAGCCGCACGGCGTGCTGGTCATCGAGGTCGGCGGGCTGCGCGACGCGATGCACCGGGCTTGGCCCAAGCTGCCGATGCTCTGGTTGCCGACCGCCGACGGGCTCGACTGCGTCGTGCTGATCCAGGCGGCCGACCTGCGCGCGGCCCTGACGAAATCACCACGCGCGGGGCGCGGGCGTTGATTCGAGGCGATCCTGCGTAGCCGGCGGGAGCTTCGGAAAGAAGTCCAAGCCGGTCAGGGCCTCGACCTTGCGGATGCTCACGACGTAGCGCGTGAGCTCTTGGTCGCGCCACTTTTCCTCGTGCGGTACCAGGTAGGCGATGGCGCGGATGCCGTGCTGCTCCTGCTCGTATTCCGAGATGACCATCCAGAAGGCGTCCGGCACGGGGAGACGTCCGACCTTCTTCGCGGGTGGCTCGGTGAAGACGGGGCCGACCTGCACCCAGACCGTGCCGTAACGCTCGACGTAGCGGTGGACGATGCGCTGCTCGAGGTCCTTCCAGAGGCCGGCGTTGAGGGCGTGCACCTGCGGGACGATGTTCGAGAGCAGGAAGGTCTCCTTCTGCGCTTCCTCACCGTAGCAGACCGAGATCGCGTAGTTCGGGGAAAGATGGCCACGGTCATAACCCGAACGCACATACTCGGAAGTCGTGACGCGCGCATCGGTACGGACGTCGGTCTTGAAGGTCGAAGGCCGTTCGAGGTGGACGTCCTTATACGGGAAGACGCGGTAGGAGGACCAACGTGGCGACGGCAAGCTCTCGTCGTACCCGACGCTATAGCCTTGGTTCACGAGGTGCTTGAGCCCGCGGCGATCGGCGGGCTCACCGTAGGGCGCGGTGGCGTTCTTGTCCGGCTCGGGCGCGGGGACGACGTCGCCCTTCACGACCTCGGTGCGGTCGGCGAGCTTATCCAACGTCCCGACGACCTTGTCGGGCGTCATGCCGTCTTCGCGGACGCCGTCGACGACGTTCAGGACGTGGTGCTCGATGGCGATCTTCCCGGGGCGGTCAGACAAGCCGTAGACGACCAGCAAAGCCACGAGGCAGGCGCAGGCGCCGACCAACAACCAACCCAGCAGCTTGAGCAACGTCCGCATGTCAACGGGTCAGGTAGTAGCACTGCCAAGCCCAATGGACGACCAGTACGCCGATGAAGCAGCGTCGCAGGACCTTTTCGCCCCGCTCATCGGCGGAGAGGCGCCACCGCAAGGTGTCGCGGCGCAGCCAGAAGACGGCGGAATAAACCGTCCAGAGAGCGCCGGTGAGGACGAGGCAGAAGAACCCCGGATGGAATTTGAGCGCCTCGAAGAAGTTCAGGTGCACCAGTTGGCGCGCGCAGCGCGTGCCGCCGCACCCGAGGCAAGGCAGGCCCGTGTACTCATGGAAGAGGCAAGGCGGCAAGGTCCAGCCCGTCTGGAACCAGACCCAAGCGAACAGCGCTCCGCCGAGGAACACCGCCGGCCAGACGAACTCGTGGTTGAGTTCGCCCGGGAAGGCAGGCCGACGGACGAAGGCGATGCGCACCGGGGTCGGTGATCGCTTAGAATCCTCGAGCCCCCTTGGTCACCATCATGAATAACACGACATAGCCGCCGCAGCAGAGGCATCCGAAGGCCAAGATAGAAAGCAGCACCTTCCACCACTCGAGTTTATGAACGCGCGAGAGCGCGATGACGTCGACGACCGGGCGCCAAAAAATCGAAAAGCAACCGACCAGAGGGATAAGCAACAGCGGGAGGAAGGATGCGTTGACGTAGGACATCGCACGGTAGGTGGTTGCGTAGCCCCCACGAGGTCCCCAGGGCAATAAAGCCAAGTGCACGATGCCGCTGATGACAAAGAAGAGTAAAGGCACGAAGATCGCCAAACACGCGAAGTAGGCGCCTAAAAACCCGATGACCCCAGCCACACCCAGGTCGCGGAAAACACCTGACCCTCCTAAGTTTCCAAATTCCCCAGCCCCAAAGGTCGCGATGAATGCAGCATAAAGGATGAAAACTAGGACATAGAAGGGGACGGCCGTCAGGTAGTGAAAGGCCAAGGATCGTCCCATGCTCCCCGCTTGTGGCAGCGCATCGAACGTCTGGACAGGGTTGAGCGCCACGTCCTTGATGGTGCCGAAGTAATTGCTAATCGAGGAACCGCTCTCCCAGGCGGGCATGGGTTGGACCGACGCGGCTTGCGCGGACTCAGGCGGCGCCGACGGAATGCCGAGGCCAACGAACTCGGGCCACTGGCTCAAAGGCGTCCACGCGGACATCCCCTCACGCCAGCCTTGGTCGGACGGCAGGAAGCGTCCGTCCTGCAGGCCGGCGGCGACTTCCTCTTGGCTAAAGACTCCGAGTTGGGCCGGCGGGCGGGCAACGTGGATTTGCATAAAACCAGTTGTGGCAAAGGCCCACGCCCCTGCAAGCCCACACGCGGTTCAGCGCTGGAAGTTGCGGAAGTAAGACCAGGCGGACGTGATGAGGCCGCCGCAACAGCCGATACCGGACACCAAGGCCAACGCCAAAAAGCCACGCCAGGCAGGCTCTCGGTGGGTAAACCCAAGCGCCGTGAAGATCAGGATGAAGCCCCAAATCGGGACCGCGCAGGAAACCACGGGCAGGGCCATGATGAAGCACATCGCACCGACGACATAAGCCAAGGTACGGAAAGTCTGCCGCCAGCCACCCGCGCCGCCCCCGAACAGCCGCAGCAGGCCGTGTAAGACGAAAGTGGTGACGAAGGTAGCGACGAAGGCCGCCAAGGGGTAGACCGCCAAGGCCCGGAAGAAATAGGTGAGGTTGAAGATCGCCGGAGCCGCGGTCTCCTTCATCCCGAACTTACCGAGGAGGACGGGGCGCAGGCTGACGACCAGGCTCCAGAGCGGGAACCCGAGCAGCACGGCGCAGACGCTGGCCCAGAGCAGCCACTGCATGGGCGCCCGTAGGGCCGACGTCGCGGGCGCCGCGGTGAACGTCGCCTGCGGACGGAAGAGCACCGCCCGGAGCGTCCCCCAGAGGGTCGCGAACTTTGGGCGGATGCTCCAGGCCGTGACTTGCGCCTCCCAAGGCAACGCGGGCGGCGGCGGAGCCAACGACGCCAGGGCGCTCAGGCCCGAGGCAAATTCCGGCCGTTGCCGCAGCGGCACCCAATGGGCATCGCCCTCCTGCCAGGACAAGACGTCCGGCGACAGGCGCCCCGTGGCCAAGCCCCTCAGCGATGTGGCGGGGCGCCTGAAGTGGATGGACGAGCAGCACATCGACCGTCAGGTCGCAGGCGGCTGGCTCGACATGTTCGGCTATGAATTGCCGGGCGCGGAGGGCCTCGCCTGGGCGCGGCTCATCAACGAACATCTGCAGGCGCTGGCGAAGCAGGAGCAGCGTTTCGTGGCGCTGGCCACCGTGCCCCTGCAGGATGGCGCCAGCGCGGCGCAGGTGCTGCGCGAGGCCCATGCGGCGGGCATGCCCGGCGCCATGATCGGCACCCAACCCAAGGGCGT
>RFQN01000125.1 GCA_009924965.1 Verrucomicrobiota bacterium | reverse complement strand
ACCCTCAACGCCGCCGACCGCGCCACCGCGGAGGATGCCTACAAGCACATGAAGCTGTCCCCCGACACGGCGATCAAGGGCACCAAGGTGGATGTCTGCTTCCTCGGTTCCTGCACCAACGGCCGCATCTCCGACCTCCGCGAGGTCGCCAAGTACCTCAAGGGCCGCAAGGTCAGCCCGACGGTAAAGGCGATCGTCGTCCCGGGCTCCCAGCTCACCGCCATCCAAGCCGTCCATGAAGGCCTCGATAAGGTCTACATCGAAGCCGGCTTCGAATGGCGTGGCGCCGGTTGCTCCATGTGCTTGGCGATGAATCCCGACAAGCTTGTCGGCGACCAGCTCTGCGCCAGCTCTTCTAACCGCAATTTCAAGGGCCGCCAAGGCTCCCAGACCGGCCGCACGGTCCTCATGAGCCCGCTCATGGTCGCCGCCGCCGCCATCACCGGTCAAGTCACCGACGCCCGCGAAGTCTTCAAGGTCTGATGTCCGACGCTTCCGCAGTCCAGCGCGTGCTCGCACGTGTCGCCCAAGGCGATGCCGTGCCGGTCGCCTGTGCTTCGGAGGGCTTGGCCTGCCAGCAAGACGTCGTCGTCGACGCCCATTACGACGGCAAGCCGGTCTGCACCGTGACCCTGCCTTGGGTCGTGGCTGGGCATGCCATCCTCTTCGCCGACGCTTCCGTGACCGCCACCGTGGCCCAGGAACGCTTGGCTTCGCTGGCCTCGGCCCTCGCCATGCCCGTCTGCGTCGTCCCTCGCGCCGCCTAATTCTTCCTTTCCCTTTTCACTCCCTTTTCATCCCCCTTTCAGTCCTTTTCTTCAAATCATGTCCCTCGCTAAAGTCACCCAAGTCAAAGGCCTCGCCCTCGCCGTTCCCGGCGACGACATCGACACCGACCGCATCATCCCCGCGCGCTTCCTGCGCTGCGTGACCTTTGATGGCCTCGGTGAGCACGCCTTCCGCGACGAACGCACCGGCCCCGATGGCCAGGAGCGCGCGCACCCCATGAACTCCCCGCAGGCCGCGCGCATCGCCGCCGCCAAGAAGGGCGTCATGGTCGTCGGCTTCAACTTCGGTTGCGGCAGCTCCCGCGAGCACGCCCCGCAGTCCATCTGGCGCTTCGGCTTCACCGCGCTCGTCGGTGGCAGCTTCGCCGAGATCTTCTTCGGTAACTCCACCACGCTCGGCGTGCCTTGCGTGACCCTGTCCAAGGACGACCTTGCCGAGTGCGACGCCTTCGTCCGCGCCAACCCGGACGTCGAAGTCACCGTGGACGTCGAGAAGCTCGTCGTTACCGCCGGCGCCAAGTCCTGGAAGGCCAGCATCGCCGCTTCGGCCCGTGATGGCCTGATCAACGGCAAGTGGGACCCGATCGCCGACCTGCTGGACGGCGCCGCTGCCGTCGACAAGACCGCTGGCTCGCTCGCCTACGTGGCCGGCAAGTAAGCCCCGCCGTTAGGTGCACTGAGGCCGCCTCCGGGCGGCCTTTTTGTTTCAGTAGCCGAAGAGCTTCTGCAGCCCGCGGACGGTGTCCTGATGCTCCGCGGGCGTGTTCCGTTCCCAGCGCTGGAGGTAGTCCTTGAAAGATTCGTTCTTGGGGCGGGCCGTGGCGTTCAGCCAGCGGAAGGCCGCCCAGCGGGTGGGCTTTTCCTCCAGGTACTTGAGCAGGAACAGCGCGATGGCGCCGTTCAGCTCTCGGTTGGTCGGGTTGGCCCGGAGCTCGGCCTCGTGGTCGCGATAGAACCGGGCGAGGCCCTTCTGTTCGGCCTCGGCCTTGGTGGTGCGCTTGGCGATGGTGTCGTCCGCGTACGTGCGGAGGGAGGGGGCGTAACTGGCCCAGTTCCGGTAAGGCGGGTTGGTCTTCCAGGTCACGGCCATCGCCCGCAAGCAGAAGAGGGAAGATGTCTCGCAGACGGATTCCTCGAACCAAAGGTTTTCGCGCGGGCCATCCCGGAAGCCGCAGTGGATATGGCACAGCTCGTGCGCGAACTGATACGCGTATTGGCTCCAATAGGTCTTACGGGTGTCGAGGCGCACGACGATCTCCTGCCGGTCGTTGCGCTGGAAGAGCGTGATGGGGCCTTGGTCGCCCTTGACGATGACGACGTTTTCGAACGGCAGCCCCGGTGCCCATTTCTGCAGTTCCGCGCCGGCCGAAAGGCAGACCTTGGAGATGTCCTGCTCGCTGGCCTCGAAGCCGTTGGCGTCGACGCGGATGTCGTGTCGGGCGAGGTCTTGGGCCGCCCAGAGCGGCGACGCAGCCAGGCCGCCTTCGGCCAGCTCGGTGCTCATGATGGCCGGCGAGGCGGGCCCGTTGTGTTTCGGGTAATTGACGGAGAGCGCCTTGACCTCGATGGGCTGGCCGTTGACGCGGGGCATGCCGATGCGGACCTCGAGCTTGGGGAGCTCGGCGATGACGACCTTCTTGCCTCCGTAGATTTCGATGAAGGCCGAATGGCTTCCCCAGAACTTGAGCGTACGGCCAGGGAACTTGAGCGACGTGATGAAGACCGTCTGCCCGCTGGCTTTCTCCGTCAGGAAGGCCCCCACCCAGGTCCACTCCTTGCCGTCCTTGTCCTTCTCGTAGGTCAGCTTGCGGACTGCGTAGGTGTAGGTGCCGGCCTTCCACGGGAAGGGGCGACGGCCCGAGGCGAAGTCGCCTTCGTAGCCGGCGGCTTCGGTGAGGCCGTTGAGGGCGGGGCGCACGAACGACGTATCAAGGTCCTTGTTGCCCCAGCGGGAGAAGATCGCGCCCTTGCCTTTATGGTACGCGCCCTGCGGGCTGGCGTCCGACACCGGGTTGCCGCCGATGTTGGTCTGGATGCCCCCGTAGAAGTTGATGCCGTTCAGTTGGCCGAGGCCAATGGGGGCGATGTAGAGGTTGAGCTTCGACGGATCGACGTCGTCGCTGATGGTCACGTCGATCTCGAGCGACTCGAAATCAGGCGTCTCCGGCAGCGTCCACCAGAGGTTGACCATGTGCCAGGGCAGCTTGGTCTTTTCGTTCGGCAAGGGCTTCTCGACGGGCGTGGCGGTGGTGACCTTGGGCTGGGCCTCGTCGGCGCCAAACAGGGCGCTGCCGGCGAGCATCAGGCATAGGGCTAATGGGCGCATGGGGTTGGGCTGAAACTAGATCGTCCCTTGCAGTTGACCAGCCGGATAACTGACCGAAACGCGTCGTTTGGGTGGGCGTACCCAATAAAAAGGGCCGCCTATCGGCGGCCCTAAATGCGCGAGGCAGATCGGCTTAGTTGAAGTCTACACCTTTACCGTCCTTCGTGACGGTGATCATTTCGATGACGCGCCAGATGAACAGACCAAGGTGAATGAGGATAAAAAGAGGGACCAGCAGGATTGTGCACAGGCTGCATAAAGTGATCACAAGTTGGATGATGCCGATGTTGTTCCTGCCTGCGTAGAAGTTGTGGATGCCTAGATTTCCTAGGAAAATAGCCAAAACGATGTACGCAACTCGGCTCTTTTGAGCATGGTTGATTCCCTGCGGGGTCGCCGACGGCATATGAGGTGCGTTCGGCGGCGTGGGGAGCCCAGCACCTAGTGAGGACTGCTGAAGTGGAATCCAACTGCCCATTCCTGTGGTCCAGACGAGCGTGTCTATGGTGATTTGGCCGCTGGCGAGGAGGCCGCGAATGGTTGCTTCATCGACTGGGCCCATTCGGTTGGAGCCTTGCTGGTAGTACCACATGGCAGGGATAATGCGTCCGCCCTTTCATAACACAAAATAAAAAAGGCCCGTTGCCAGGCCTTTTAGGTGACGTTTTGCCTGCGATTAGCCGCGCCAGACGCGGAGGAGGGCGTCGGCCATGTCCGAAGGGGTCTCGGCGACCGAGATACCGCATTCGCGGAAGATCTTGATCTTGGCTTCGGCCGTGTCTTCGGCGCCGCCGATGACTGCGCCCGCGTGGCCCATGCGACGACCGGCCGGAGCCGTGGCGCCTGCGATGAAACCAGCGACCGGCTTCTTGCAGTGCGCCTTGATCCAGCGCGCGGCTTCGACTTCGGCGTTGCCGCCGATCTCGCCGATCATGATGATGGCTTCGGTTTCGGGGTCTTCGTTGAAGAGTTTGATGACGTCGAGGTGCGAGGTGCCGTTGACGGGGTCGCCGCCGATGCCGACGCAGGTCGACTGGCCGTGGCCCTTGCAGGTCAGCTGCCAGACGGCTTCATAGGTCAAGGTACCGGAGCGGGAGACGACGCCGACCTTGCCGCGCTTGTGGATGTAGCCCGGGGCGATGCCGATGCGGCAGCCGCCGTGCGACTTGTCGCCGCGGCCAGGGGTCACGAGTCCGGGGCAGTTCGGCCCGATGAGGCGGGTGCGCTTGCCCTGCATGGCACGCTTGGCACGGACCATGTCGCGGACCGGGATGCCTTCGGTGATGGCCACCGCGAGGTCCAGGTCGGCCTCGACGCACTCAAGGATCGCGTCGGCCGCGAAGGGCGGGGGAACGAAGATGGCGGACACCGTGGCGCCCGTCTGCTTGGCGGCGTCTGCCACCGTGTTGAAGATGGGTACCTTGACGCCGTTGTGTTCGAACGTCTGGCCGCCCTTGCCGGGGGTGACGCCGGCGACGACCTGGGAGCCGTAGTCGATCGACAGGCGGGCATGGCGCGCACCGAAGTCGCCGGTGATGCCTTGGACCAGGATGCGGGTCTTTTCGTGGACGAGAATGGACATGTGAAGGGGAGGGCAGGGATTACTTCTGGTTGACGAGCTTTACGATCTTCTGGGCCGCGTCGGCCATCGTGTCGCCCGAGACGATCGTCAGGCCACTGGCGGCCAAGGTGGCCTTGCCGGCTTCAACGTTGTTGCCTTCGAGGCGGACGACGAGGGGCAGCTTCAGGCCGGTTTCCTTGACGGCTTCCACGATGCCCGTCGCGATGACGTTGCAGTCCATGATG
>RFQN01000124.1 GCA_009924965.1 Verrucomicrobiota bacterium | reverse complement strand
TCGCAGTAGCCGACGAAGAACACCGCGTTTTCCTTATGGTCGAGCACGTTGGCGGCGATGCGCCAAGCCGGCGTCTTTTCGACGAGCATGCCGCTCGACAGCAGGTAGATGCCGCGCTCGGGTAGGTTCTTGCCTGGTTGCACGTAGCGGCGCGAGAGCGGGAGGACGTTGAGGTCACGGAGGACCTGGCGGTTGAACTTCACCTGCTTCGTCTTCTTGGTCGCGGCGTCGAGGTAGTCGCAAAGGTCCATGCCGAGGCCCGAAGCGATGATGGGCACGTCGGCCAGGTTGCCGGCGGCGGCGGCCTCATCGAGCAGCATCAGGATCTCCTGCATACGGCCGAAGGCGAAGGCCGGGAGCAGCACGGTGCCGCCGGCGTCGCAGACGCGGTTGATGGCCTTGATCAGGCGCTTCTCCTCCATGGCGCGCGTGTGGCCGGGGTGGGACGGCGTCGCGCCGCGCGTGCATTCCATCACGAGCGTATCGACCGGTTGGCGCGGGAAGTCGGCGCCCCCGACGGTGCGTTGGGCCTGGAAGTGCACATCGCCCGTGAAGAAATGCCGCTTGCGGCGATGTTCGATCATGCAGCCCACGGCGCCGGCGACATGGCCCGCGAGGTGGAAGCTCAGGAGGACCTCTTCGCCGCCGCGCCCGATCTTGCGGGGGTTGGCGAGCGGCACGGCCGAGAGCGCGTTTTCGACGCGTTCGACGTCTTGGTCGACGTAAAGCGGGAGGTCGACGTTGCCGGTCTCCTCGCGTTGGCGCTTCATGACCTGGATCGAATTGGTCAGCAGGCGGCGCGCGAAGAGCGTCGTCGCCGCCGAAGCGAAGACCCGGGCGCCGGGGTGCGCGCGTACGAGCAAGGGCAGGGAGCCGAGGTGGTCGAGGTGGCAGTGCGTCAGGATGACGCCGTCCACGGAGCCCTCGATCTTGTTGATTTGGGGCAGCGCCTCCTTGCCGTTGAATTTAGGGTGCATGCCGCAGTCGACGACCAAGCGGAGCCCCCCGAATTCGAGGAGCATGCAGCTGGCGCCGATTTCGCGGCCGGAGTTCAGGTCGGTAATTCTCATCAAAGGGGGTCGGTCGGTGGGGTCATCTCAAAAGCCGGGATGCGCACGAAGATGCGCTGGCCGTCTTCCGTGGTGCCGTGGAAGGCGCCTTCGGCGGTGACGGGGTGTCCGGTCAGGTGATAACTGTTATAGGAAAACTGTTCGCCGGGCGGGATGCGGGGCGTTTGGCCGACGATGCCATCGCCCTCGATGACCTCGGTGGTGCCGTCGGGGGAGCGGATGATCCACTTGCGTCCGAGGAGGCGGACCGTGGCTTGGGAAAGGTTGGAAACCGTCAGAAAATACACGAAGGCGTGGGGGGTCTCGGGCGGGAAGTTGGCGTCACGATGGTGGACCACCTTATCGACGGTGACCCTGAGGCCTGGAAGTTCCTGTCCGGTGGCTTGCACTGGGTGGGAGACAAGAGGGGATGGGGTCCGTTAGGAAGCCATAAATCAAGCACGGAGCCATTAATGTGAACCTTCCCTCCTTGCGCCCCTCATCGGCGGTCATTTGACTGCGGGGGATGTCGACCCCGACACAGATCAAGCAGAACCTTGGGCGTGTCCCTGGGAAGTGGTGGGGTATGGTCGTTTATCTGGTCCTTTTGGTCCTCTCGGCCTCGTTCCCTTTCTTCAGCGCGATTGAGCGGATTTCTAAGGACAAACCCATCCTGGTGCCGGCCTTCGATTTCAAAGGCGACAAGGTCACGCAGACGGACCGGCAGATCCCGGTCCACGCCAACCTGCACGGCTTCGCGGCAGACGGCTCCACCGGTGGAAAGCCCGTGCTGGTTTACTTGCATCGGGCACCTTGGGACAGCCGCGGCACCCAGTTCTGCAGGGACCTTGCCAAGACGGGACAAGTGGCGGTCATCGAGCCCTTCCTCCCTGGGTTTGCGACTAGCCCTGGCAACGTCCCGAGCCACTCCATGGAGGCCAACGCTGAAGTCGTTGCCTCCTTGGTCGAGCATTACGGCGTGAAGGAGTACCACGTGTTGGGCCAGGGCTTGGGCGGTGTCGCCGCGCTGGAACTCGCGGCGGCGCACCCCGACCGCGTGCGTTCGCTGACGATGCTCTCGGCGCCGGGCGCGCAGGAGTTCGAACTGCTCGGCAACCCGCTCGTCAACAAGATCGTCTATGGCTTCCAAGGCGCGTTCTTCTGGGGCGTCTCGCGCTTGACGCCGAACTTCGGCGCCGCCGATCTGCTCCCGTGGGACCGCGACTACGCCGCCACGGTGTTCGACACGGACCTCTCGGATTCCAAGAAGATCCTCTTCGGCTGGCGCAAGCCGCTGCTCATCGTGCATGGACACGATGATTGGCTGACCCCGGCGCAGGCCGCGACCTATAGTGCCCAGCTCGTGCCGCAGGCGAAGCTGGTGATGTTGCCGGGCGGCCATGACGTCGTCTTCGCGGAGCAGGAGAAGGTCGTCGCGGAAGTCGTCGGCTTCGTGGTCGCGCCGCCGGCCGTCACCGTCGCCGCACCGACCGCCTACCCGCCGCTCCCTTCCGCCGCCGGTGCCCACTACTGGATTCTCCTCGTCATCATCGTCATCTGCACGTTCGTCGCCGAGGACCCGACCTGCTTGGCGACCGGCCTGATGGTCGCGGTCGGCATCATCGACTTCTGGTCGGGCGCGGCGGCCTGCACCGTCGGGATCTTCATCGGGGACCTCGTCCTCTATTCCTTGGGCCGCTTCTTCGGACGGCAGGCCATCACCAAGGCCCCGTTCAAATGGTTCATCAAGGAGAGCAAGGTCAACCAGTGGGCCGGTTGGTTCTCGACCCCCCAGGGACTCTTGGTGGTCGTCAGTTCGCGTTTCATCCCGGCGAGCCGCGTGCCGACGTTCGTCACCGCGGGCATCATGAAGCTGAACATCGCGCGCCTCGGCGGCCTGCTGCTGTTGGCGGCGTTGATCTGGACCCCGCCGTTGATGTACCTCGGCTATAAGTTCGGGGCCCACGGCATGGAACTCTTGGCCCGCTTCAAGAGCCAGGCCCTCTGGATCATCTTGGGGTTCATCTTCGCGCTGCACTTCGTCACGCACTGGATCGTGCCGGCGCTCACCTGGCGCGGCCGTCGCCAGATCGTGATGAAGGTCCGCAACCTCCTGCAAGCTTCGCTCTGGCCTTCTTGGCTGCTGTATTTCCCGATCCGCATCGGCATCGTGGCGCTCTGCCTGCGTCATCGCCGGCTGACCGCGTTCGCGTCGGCCAATCCGGCCTTGGGTCGCATCGGTGGCTTCATCGGCGACTCGAAGTCGCTGCTCATGCGTCCGTTCCAGCGCGATTCGCGCTGCTGTCCGCTCTTGGCCCTGTCGATGGAGGACTCCGTGGAGGATCGCCTCAAGGAGGCCCACGCCTTCGCGGCCTGCCACGGGTATCCGCTCGTCTTCAAGCCCGAGGTCGGGGAAGACGGCGCCGGCATGCGTTACATCCGTACTCCCGAGCAGCTCGACCGTTGGGTCGGGGGGGCCAAGGAGGACTTCCTGCTGCAGAAGAAGATCGAAGGCCTGGAGTTCGAGGTCGTCTGGCGCCGCAACCCGGGCAAGGACGACGGGCGCGTCCTGGTCGTCGTGCAGAAGCAGGACGTCGTGGTCATGGGCGACGGCGAAGAAACCTTGGAAGAACTGATCTGGCTCGATGAAGTCGCCGTCTCGCGAGGGGAGCTTTACCTCGAGTGCCACGACCGCGACCTGAACCGCGTCGTCCCGGCCGGGGAGAAGGTCGTCTTGAACCTCTCCGGCAGCTATGGCCACGGCGCGCGCTGCGTGCATCGCCATGACCTCAACACCCCTGAGTTGAGCGCGGCCATGACGACGTTCGCGAAGCGTTTCCCGGGGCTGCATTTCGGACGCTTCGACCTCCGCGCCGTGAGCGAGGAAGAATTCAAGGCCGGCCGTTTCATCGTCACCGAAGTCGGCGGTTGCTGCCACGTCTCGAGCCTCGTGCGCGACGAGTCGCTGCGCTTCAGCCGCGCCTACGGTGCGGTCTGGACGCAGCTGAAGGCCTGCATCGAAGCCGGGGCCTACAACCTCGCGCAGAAAGTGCGCCCGGTGCCGCTCGACGAATGCTTGGCGCGCTGGAGCCAGGCCCGTGGGCGCGACGACGAGTTTGTGGTGAGCGAAGAGTGAGCGGGCGTCCGTTTTAGGCTGATACACCCACGGTACCGTAGGGTCGTTAGCCTGTTTTTCGTGATTGGGGTTCACTGCGTGTGAGCGGCCTGCGTGGGTGCAGGCCCAAGCCCACCTCTATGAGCCTCTCCCAATCTTTCTTCCGCACCTCCTTCCTCCTCGCCGCGGCGGCGGCCCTCACTCCCGCGTTCGCCGCCAATGCCACGTGGGATACTTCCACGGCGGCCGGCTACCAGTCGGGCAATGGCACCTGGGGGACCGACAACTTCTGGACCCTCGATGGCACGACCCTCTCGCCCTGGACCTCGGGCGACACGGCCACTTTCTTGGGTGCAGTCGCCCCGGTCACCAATACGATCACGGTTGGCTCTGTGCAGAACACCTCGGGATTGACTTTTGGTTCGGCCACCACTTTCGGCGACTGGACTCTCTCCGGGAGCGGCTTGAATTTGAGCGCTAATTCCACTTTCACGGTCAATGCTGGCTCGACGGCTGTAATCGGCAACGTCATCAGTGGCGCATCCAGCCTCACTAAGGCTGGCACGGGTAACCTGACGTTGACCGGCGCGAACACCTACTCGGGTACGACGACGGTTTCGGCGGGCACCTTAACGTTGGGCTCTGGAGCGACCATGAGCGCTAGCGCACTCTCAGTTGCTGCGGGCGCGAACCTGGTGCTCAACTCCTCCGCGACGACCTCTACTTTGACAGGTTCAGGTGCTATCGCGATTGGCACCGGCGCTGTCTTCACCCTGAACACCACTTCGGGTAATCCGC
>RFQN01000123.1 GCA_009924965.1 Verrucomicrobiota bacterium | reverse complement strand
CGACCTGCAGCTCTCGCGCGAGCCCCGTCCCCTGCCCCGCTTGGTCCTGAACCCGGCCGTGAAGGACCTCTTCGCGTTCACCTTCGAGGACATCACCATCGAAGGCTACGACCCGCATCCGGGCATCAAGGCGCCGGTCGCGATCTAAGCCCGTGAAGCTCGGTCGTCCCCTCATCGCCATCGCGGCCGTCGCGCGCAACCGCGGCATCGGCCTACACAACCGGTTGCCTTGGCGCATCCCGGAGGACTTCGCGTTCTTCAAGGCGACGACCATGGGCCAAGCCTTGCTGATGGGACGCAAGACATACGAGTCGATCGGCCGGCCGCTCCCCGGGCGGACCACGATCGTGCTCAGCCGCAGCGGTTTCACCGCCGCGCCCGGGGTCCTAGTCGCCCGCGATTGGCAGGAAGCCGCGCGCCTCGCCCCCGAACTCACCCTCTACCTAGCCGGCGGCGCAGCCCTGTACGCCGAAGCCCTCCCTTGGTGCTCGGAGCTCTTGCTGACCCACGTCGACTTGGAACCCGAGGCCGACGCGTTCTTCCCGGACTGGTCTCAGGCCTTCGACTCCGGAGAGGTCCTCCAGACGCACCCGACCTGCGTCATGAAGCGCCACCGCCCCCTCCACGGGGCTTAATTGACGGATTTAAGTCATTAAAAGGGTTTTAAGACCTTTTCCCTAGGGTCAGCGTAGCCTTACCCTCAAAAAACGCCAAAAAACGGCTTTTATTTCGTTTTCTCCTTTCCAAGGAGCCCCCCCGTCCTACGGTCAAAACATGCCGGACGGCCTGTTTATTTTCTTCGCTGCGCTGACCCTCGGTGCGGCCTCCCTCTTGGTCCTCAGCCGCAACGCGGTGACCTCAGCGATGGGGATGATCCTCGCCCTCGTCGGGGTGGCGGCGGACTTCTTTCTATTAGACGCTTACTTCCTGGGCGTGCTCCAGGTGCTCGTCTACGCCGGCGCCGTGATGGTGCTCTTCCTCTTCGTGATCATGCTGCTCACGGACACCGCCGAATCGCCGGAAGGCTACCCGTGGAAATCCGCCGCCCTCGGCTTGGCGGTCTTCTTCTTCCTGGCCGCCGGCGTGCTCTGGCTGTTCGTGTGGTCGGGCGCGGTCCCCGGCACCGCCGCCGGCGCCAACCCGCCCGAGCTCACCGCCGCCCCGGGCGAATTCGTCACCGCCGCCAAGGGCTTCGGTCGACTCCTCTACACCAAGTACCTGCTGCCGCTCGAGATCGCCGGCTTCCTGCTCCTCGTCGCCCTCGTCGGCGTCGTCTCCTTGAGCAAGGACCCCGTCGAAGAGAACGCCTAAGCCCGCCGCCATGGAACACACCACCCTTGCCCATCACCTGCTCCTCGCCGGCCTGCTCTTCGCCCTCGGCCTGACCGGCGTGCTCGTCCGCCGCAACCTGCTCGTCGTCTACATGTGCCTCGAGCTCATGCTGACCGCCGCAACCCTCGCGCTCGTCGCCTTCTCGCGCTTCAACCGCACGATGGACGGCGCCATCTTCGTCTTCTTCATCATCACCGTCGCCGCGGCCGAAGTCGCCGTGGGCCTCGCCCTCATCGTCGCCCTCTACCGCCGCCGCGGCAGCGTGAAGTCCGACGAGCTGACCACCCTCCGCGACTAAGCTTTTCCGATGTCTCCTGACTTTGCGTCCCTGGTCCACTGGATCCTGTTCCTGCCGCTCGGAGCGGCCGTGTTCTCCGCGCTGTTCCTGCGCCGGGCCGGCGGCTTCGCCGCGTGGTTCTCCACCGCCACCGCCTTCACCATCGCCGGCCTCTCCCTGAAGCTGCTCCTGCAGTCCTCGGGCGACGTCACCTGGCACGTCGAGCTCGCGAAGCTCGGCGAGATCAGCCTCGGCTTCGGCTACCTCATCGACGCCAACGCGCGCCTCATGCTCTTCGTGGTCTCGTTCGTGGCCGCGTGGATCCACCTCTTCTCCGTCGGCTACATGCACGAGGACGCCGCGCGCGGCCGCTTCTTCGCCGGCCTGTCGATCTTCATGTTCTCGATCCTCGGGATCGTGGTGGCCGACAACCTGCTGATGACGTTCATCTTCTGGGAACTCGTCGGCTTCAGCTCGTACATGCTGATCGCGCATTACTTCGACAAGGACTTCGCCGCGGCGGCCTCCAAGAAGGCGTTCATCACGAACCGCATCGGCGACCTCGGCTTCATCCTCGGCATCGCGCTCTGCCTACACCTCTACGGCACGCTCGACTTCGTCGCGCTCAAGGCCGCCGCGGGCCCCGTCGTTCCCGTGGCCGTCGGCGCGTTGCTCATGTGCGGCTTCCTCGGCAAGTCTGCCCAGTTCCCGCTGCACGTCTGGCTGACGGACGCGATGGCCGGCCCGACGCCGGTCTCCGCGCTGATCCACGCCGCCACGATGGTGGCCGCCGGCGTCTACTTCATGGCCCGCGTGAGCTTCCTGCTGGCCCCCGAAGTGCTGCAGTGGATGGCGATCTCCGGCGCCGGCATGGCCGCGCTCGCCGGCCTCTGCGCGCTCGCCCAGACGGACATCAAGAAGTCCTTGGCCTACTCGACGCTCGCCCACCTCGGGATCATGGGCTGCGCCCTCGGCCTCGGCCACCCCGAGCTCGCCGTGCTGCACATGGCGATGCACGCGTTCTTCAAGGCGACGCTCTTCTTGGGCGCCGGCTCGGTCATCCACGGCTGCCACCATGAGCAGGACATGCTCAAGATGGGCGGCCTGCTGAAGAAGATGCCCCTCACCGCGGCGACCTTCATCGCAGCTACGTTGTCCAACTGCGCGGTGCCGTTCTTCGCGGGCTGGTACTCCAAGGACGCCATCCTCGAAGCCGCTTGGCATGGCCACCATGTCGCGGTCTTCGCCTTCCTCGCCCTCGCGGCGCTGGCGACCTGCCTCTACAGCGGCCGCATGATCCGCCTCGTCTTCCTCGGCGAAGCGAACTCGGAAGCCGCGGAACACGCCCATGAATCGCCGTGGACGATGACCCTGCCGATCTCCGTGCTGGGCCTGGTCTTCGCCGTCGGCGCCGGCTTCGCCGCCCACTACCTCATCCCAGCCTCCTCGCTGCAGGTCGTGCATGATTCGCTCGCCGACATGCACTTCAGCCTCACCGCCCCGTCCACGATCGTCGGCCTGCTTGCCCTGGCCCTCGGCCTCGGTGGCGCGCTCAAGTTCTACGGCGCGGCCCGCGGCGCCGATGCCCTCCAGGCCGTCTCACCGCGCACCTACGCCCTCCTCGAGCATCGCTGGATGGACGGTCTTTACCGCTGGTGGATCGACGGCCCGCAGCGCCGCCTCGCCGAGTTCATCGCCTTCCTCGACCTCCTGCTCATCAACGGCGTGGCCGTCCGCTGGATCGCCGGCGGCGCGACCGCTGCCCTCGGCCACCTCACCGGCCGCACCTTCCACGACGGCAAGACCCGCGGCTACGCATTCTGGATCGTCGTCGGCTCCCTCCTTCTGGCTTGGTACCTCCTCGCCCGCTAACCCATGGAATCTTTTAGCACGCTCAACGCCTCGTTGCTGGTCACGGCGACGTTCCTCCCGATCCTCGCCGGGCTCGTCCTCATCGCGGGACGCCTCCTCCCGCGTAGCTGGGTCTCGGGCCTCGCCTTCCTCGGCTTCACCCTCCCGGCCCTCGTCGCCCTGTGGTTCGTGCTGCCGTTCTCGGGTCCGCTCGACGGCATCCTCCGCCTCCGCGTGGATGGCCCTTGGCTGTTCAAGCTCGGCCTCAACGGCGTCTCGCTGCCGTTGTTCGCGATGACTGCGGCCGTCGGCCTCGCGGCCGGCCTCAAGGCCCTGATCCAAGACGTCGAAAGCCGCGCCACCTACCTCGGCCTGATCTTGTTCATGTTCGGCGGCACGCTCGCCGTGTTCGCGACCGACAACATCGTGGGTTTCTACTTCTTCCACGAGTTCGCGCTCATCCCGACGTTCATCCTCACGCTCTTCTGGGGCGGCGAAGGCCGACGTTCGGCGGCGATGCAGATGGCCATCTACCTGACGGTCGGCGCGATGCTGTCCCTCGGCGGCATCCTCATCGCGATGCAGGTCGCCGGCCTCAGCTGGAACGATGCGACCTTCGGTGGCCTGTTCCAAGGGCTCTTCGCGGCTGACGCCCCGTTACCCGCCGCGACCGGCGCTTTGACGCTCTTCGGCTTGGGTACGCTGGCCTCCCTCTTCCCCTTCCACTCCTGGGCCGCCCCGGGCTACTCCGCCGCCCCGACGCCGGTCTCGATGCTCCACGCCGGCGCGCTCAAGAAGTTCGGCCTCTACGGCATCGTGATGATCGCCGCCGCGTCCATGCAGATCGGCCAAGGCTCCCTCGGCCAGTGGTTCTTCTGGTGCGCCTTGGCGAACCTCGTGATCGTCGGCCTCATCTGCCTCGCGCAACGCGACCTCAAGCAGCTGCTCTCCTGGAGCTCGGTCGCCCACATGGGCCCGATCTTCCTCGGGCTCTGGGTCGGCACCGCCAAGGGCCAGGCCGCCGGCATCGACGCCGCGCTCTTCCTGATGGTCGCGCACGGCCTGTCCTGCGCCGCGCTCTTCCTCCTCGCCAACGCCGTGCGCACGCGCACCGGCACCTACCGCTTCGACGAACTCGGTGGCCTCGCCGCCCGCACGCCGGTCCTCGCGGCTTTCTTCGTCGCCGCCACGATGGCTTCCATCGGCCTCCCGGGGTTCGGTAACTTCTGGGGCGAAATCGGCGTCTTCCTCGCCCTGCGCGCGGAACCGCTCTGGGTCCAAGCCTTGGTCGCCTCGACCGTCGTCGTGTCCGCCATCTACGCCCTCCGCGCCGTCGCCGCGGTATTCTTCGGCCCGGCCTCGAAGCACATCGAGGAACGGGCCGCCCATGCGCCCTTCGGTGACCTCGGTTCCACCGAACGCTTGGCCGCGGGCCTCTTGCTCGCCGCCTCCTTGACCATCGGCTTCTGCCCGAAGCTCGTCACCACCTGCACCAACGCTGACGCCCGTGGCATCGCCGCCGCGGCCCAACGCTCCGCC
>RFQN01000122.1 GCA_009924965.1 Verrucomicrobiota bacterium | reverse complement strand
GGTACACGAAGACCAGCGCAACCACGAAGATGGCGGCGCCGAGGAGGAGGCGGGGGCCGGCCGGCATCTTGACCGCGATCTCGACGGCCAGCAGGCCGAAGAGCGTGGTGAACTTGATGACCGGGTTGAGCGAGACCGACGAGGTGTCCTTGAACGGGTCGCCCACCGTGTCCCCCACCACCGTCGCGGCGTGGAGGTCGGTGCCCTTGGCCTTGAGGTCTACCTCGACGATCTTCTTGGCGTTGTCCCAAGCACCGCCCGCGTTCGCCATGAAGATGGCCTGGAACAGGCCAAAGAACGCCATGCCGATGAGGTAGCCGATGAAGAAGAACGGGTCGAAGAGGGCGAGCGCGAGCGAGAAGCAGAAGATGACCACAAAGATGTTCACCATGCCCTTTTGCGCGTACACGGTGCAGATGCGCACCACTTCCTTGGATGATTCGACGGAGGCGGCGCCCTCGCCGAGCCGCAGGTTGTCCTTGATGTAGACGACCGCGCGGTAGGCCCCGGTGACGACGGCTTGAGTGGAGGCGCCGGTGAACCAGTAGATGACGGCCCCGCCCATCAGCAGGCCCATCAGGGCCTCCGGATGGACCAGCGAAAGCCGCTCAAGCACGTTGAATGCCGGGTCCAGCGCCCGGAAGTGGCCCTGCAGCATCATGATGATCCCGAATACCATCGTGGTGGCGCCGACCACGGCGGTGCCGATGAGCACGGGCTTGGCCGTGGCCTTGAACGTGTTGCCGGCACCGTCGCCCTTCTCAAGCTGGTGCTTGGCTCCCTCGAAGTCGGGGCGGAAGCCGAAGTCGCGTTCGAGCTCGCCCTCGATGCCGGGCAGCCGTTCGACTTGCGAGAGTTCGTAGACGGATTGCGCGTTGTCGGTCACGGGGCCGAAGGAGTCGACCGCGATGGTGACGGGACCCATGCCGAGGAACCCGAAGGCGACGAGGCCGAAGGCGAAAATCGGCGCGGCGAAGGCGAACTGGGCCGGCATGAGCCCCACGATTGCGGCGTGTCCCGCGAGGAGGTAGGCGCCGAGCATCAGGCCTAGGATGCAGAGGCCGGTCCAGAAGGCGGAGAAGTTGCCCGCGACCAGGCCCGAGAGGATGTTGAGCGAGGCGCCGCCTTTGCCGGAGGCGGTGACGACCTCCTCGACGTGGCGGCTCTCCGTCGAGGTGAAGACCTTGGTGAATTCGGGGATCAGTGCCCCGGCGAGTGTGCCAAGCGAGATGATCGTGGACAGCACCCACCAGAGCCCCGCCGGCTGGCTGGACAGCAGCAGGTAGCTGGCGCCGTAGGTCACCGCGATGGACACCAGCGAACTGATCCAGACGAGGTTCGTGAGGGGTTGTTCGAGGTTGAAGTCGCGGGCGCGGCCCCAGATCGCGTGGCTGACCGCGTCGTTGAGCCAGTAACTGAGCAGCGAGGTGACGACCATCAGGATGCGCATCGCAAAGAGCCACACGATGAGCGTGGCGCAGAGGGCGGGCTTCGCGGCGAGGGCCAGGGCTAGGAACGCGATGAGCGCCACGCCGGTCACGCCGTAGGTCTCGAAGCCGTCGGCGGTTGGGCCCACCGAGTCGCCGGCGTTGTCGCCCGTGCAGTCGGCGATCACGCCCGGGTTGCGGGGGTCGTCCTCCGGCAGTTTGAAGACAATCTTCATCAGGTCCGCCCCGATGTCGGCGATTTTCGTGAAGATGCCGCCGCAGATGCGCAGGGCCGAGGCGCCAAGCGATTCCCCGATGGCGAAGCCGATGAAGGATGGGCCGGCTAGCTCCTTGGGGAGGAAGAGCAGGATGCCGATCATGAAGAAGAGCTCGATGGCCACGAGCAGGAGCCCCACGCTCATGCCTGATTTAAGCGGGATGAGCAGGGTCGCGAGCGGGTTGCCGCGCAGCGCCGAGAAGGCGGCGCGGGAATTGGCGACCGTGTTGATGCGGATGCCGAACCAAGCTACCCCGTAGCTGCCGAGGATACCGAGCACGGAGGCCGCGAGGATGACGGCCACGTCGCCGGCTGACTTGTGCTCGAGCGCACCGAAGTAGTAGATCATGCAGGCGGCGATCAGCACCCAGAGGGCGGCGAGGAACTTGCCTTGCTGCCAGAGGTACGTCTTGCACGTGCCCCAGATGATCTCAGAGACCGCGGCCATGGACCGGTGCACCGGTAACGCCCGCGTCTGCAGGTACTGCCACCAGCCGTAGGCCGTGGCGAGCGCGCAGACCACGAGGCCCAGCCAGAGGATCTGGTGGCCGCCGAGGGCGCCGCCGAAGAACGACGTCGCACCGAGGTCAGGGATGCGCAGGTCGGCTTCGCCGGCGCGGAGGATCGAGGGGGCTGACAGCAGGAGCGCCGCTGCGAAACGATGCAGGGTATTCATGGAGTTGGGGTGACGTGGGGGCGTCGTGTCCAATCTAGAGCTCGCGGGCCGTGGGACGAGCGAAAAACCGCCGCGCCGCCGCCATTTTCAACCAAAAGCCTGGGTTACTTGAGGAGGAACTCCCCTAGGAACAAGGCGGTGGCCTGGAACTGGAAGTCGGCGTTCGACTTCTTGGCGAAGCCGTGGCCTTCGTCGTTCGCCATGACGAACCAGACGCGGCCGCCTTGCGCGCGGATGGCGTCGCGCATCCGCTCCGCTTCGGTGTAGGGGACGCGCGGGTCGTTGCGGCCCTGGATGATGAGCAAGGGCGCCCGGATGCGCTCGGCGTGGTTCGCCGGCGAGATCTGCTCGAGGAACGCCCGGACCTCGGGCTTGCGCTCGTCGCCGTACTCGAGCCGGCGGTTGCCGCGCCGGTAGTCCGAGGTGTCGCGCAGGAAGGTCACGAAGTTGGAGATGCCGACGTTGTCGATGCCGCAACGGAAGCGTTCCGGGTAGTTCGTGAGGCAGGCCAGGCTCATGAAGCCGCCGTAGCTCCCTCCGTACACCGCGATGCGCTGGGCATCGAGGCGGTCCGACCGCGCGACCCAGTCGAGCACGGCGCCGACGTCCTTGACCGCATCCGCGCGCTTCACGGTGTCGTCGAGGCCAAGGTAGGTACGCCCGTAGCCGGTCGAGCCGCGCACGTTCGGGTAGACCAAGGCTACGCCGAGTTCGTTGAGGTAGTAGAGCGCGCTGCCACGGTAGCCGGGCCGCGATTGGCCTTCGGGGCCGCCGTGGAAGCACATGAGCACCGGACGTTTCCCGGGGAACTTCTTCGCGTCGGGGTAGTAGACCAAGGAGGGGATGCTCACGCCATCGAAGCTCGGCGTGCGCACGACTTCCGGCTGGAGGACGGGGATGTCTTTCTTGGGCTTGGCGGTCCGGTTGGTCCAACGCGTGAGCGCCCCGCCGTCGAGGTCGAGCGACCAGGCGTCGCTGGGCGAGTCTTCGCTGTTCAGGGTGAAGCCGAGCTCATGGCTGTCCGTGCGCCATGCGAGGTTGCTCAGGACGCCCGGCTTGAGCGCGGGGGCCGGGAGTTCCTTGCCGGATTCCAGGTCCCAGCAACGCAGTTGCGAGAAGCCTTCCACGTTCACGGCGAAGGCCAGGCGCTTGCCGTCGGAGGATACCGCGAGCTCTTCGGCGTCCCATTTCGGGTCCGGCACCAGCAGCGAGAGCTTCCCGGTGGCCACGTCGAGGCGCATCACGGAAAGGAAGTCCGAGCCATGGTTGGTCAAGGCGTAGATGGCGCGGTCGCCTTCCGCGAAGACGCTTTGCTGGTAGAGGCAGGTGACGCCCTTGGGGCTGACCAAGGTGCGCTTGCCGGTGGCGACCTCGATGGTCCAGAGGCGGGAGGCGGCGTTGCCGAGGCTTTGGCGCACGAGCAGGAACTTGCCGTCGGCGGTCCAATCGACCGGCGCCCAGCCCGACGCATCCAACTGGACGAGTTCGCGCGGTGCTCCCGGCGTGCGCACGTCGGCGATCAGGATGTCGCTGTCCTTGCCGTTGCGGCGGTTCGAACAATACGCGATCAGCGCCCCGTCCTTCGACCACCTTGCCTCCGTGTTGCGCGACTTACCGTCCGTCAACCGGATGGGTGCGAGCTCGGGCTTGGCGGCGTCCGTCAGCCAAAGCTGGAAGTTCTCGTCGCCGCCTTTGTCCACTGAATAGAGGAATAAGGTGCCCTTCGGCTGAAACGCGCCGCTGCGCACGGTGTCGGGCCCCTTGGTCAGCGGGACGCGTTTGGCCAGGGGTGCGGCCATCGCATGCAGGTGGGTCGCGTCGCCGATGCGCGTGGTCACGAGGATGGCGCGCCGGGTGGTGGCCCAGCCGCGGAAACCGGCGCCACCGAGGTTGGCGTACGGCTCCAGCTCGGCCTTGAGTTCGGCGGGGATGGCGGGGACGCCTTCGACGACGAGGTTGGCCGGATGTTGCGGCGCGGTCTGGCAGGCGGCCAGCAGGAGCAGCAGGCTGAGCAGGGCGGGGCGGACCATGATTTGTCATATAAATAGTATGACGCTGCGTGGGTCGATGCCGAAGATGGCTCGCCTCCGTCCGCCTTCCCCGTCACGGTAAGCCCATGCGTCGCCTGTCGTACCCCTTGCTGCTGCTGTTCACGGCCTGCTTCCTGCCTGCGGCGGACGGCCTTACTCGCGCCCAAGCGGAAGCCGCCGTCGCGGCCGGTGCCGCCGAGCGCCTCGCGGAACTGAAGAAAGAGCGGGCCGCCGAGGTCGCCGCCAAGGAGCTGAAGGTCGGTGACAAATCCCTCCGCTGGCTCGAGAAGGAGTTCAACCTCGCGCCTGAGGGGCAGCGTAGCCTGTGGATTTCGATGCATGGCGGCGGCGGGGCGCCCGCGGCGGTCAACGACCAGCAGTGGAAGAACCAGATCCGCCTTTATGCTCCGGCCGAAGGCATCGTCGTGGCGCCGCGCGCGCCGACCAACACCTGGAACCTCTGGCATGAAGGCCACATCGACGGGATGTTCGCCCGGTTGATCGACGACTTCGTCGCCGTGCGTGGCGTGAACCCCGCCAAGGTCTACCTCCTTGGCTACTCCGCCGGTGGCGATGGCGTCTGGCAGTTGGCCCCC
>RFQN01000121.1 GCA_009924965.1 Verrucomicrobiota bacterium | reverse complement strand
GGGCACCGCGGCGGACATCTCCGTCACCCCGCGCCCCATCTACAAGGCCAATGGCGGGAAGATCTTCGACATCGCGAGCTATCCGCAGCGCTATCGGACCCTGCTCAAGCGCGACCTCGGCGCTTTCCCGTTTCATTCCTTCTGGGGCCCGCGCGCCGGCCTGCCGTCCTCGCAGTGGATCGCCGACTCGGCCCGCTGGGTCGAAGAGTATGACCAACCCGACCTCAGCCTAGTCTACCTGCCTCATCTCGATTACGACCTGCAGCGGTTCGGGCCGAACGACCCGCGCAGCGATACGGCCCGACGCGAGGTCGACAAGCTCGTCGGCGATCTCGCCGATTTCCTCGAAGCCCGTGGCGTGGACGTCGTTATCGTCTCCGAATACGCCATCACCGCCGTCGACCGGGCCGTCCCGCTGAACAAGGTGTTGCGCGAGCACGACTGGCTGGAGCTCAAGCTGGAGGATGGCGTCGAGACCCTCGATGTCTTCAACTCGAAGGCCTTCGCCGTCGTCGACCACCAGGTCGCCCACGTCGTCGTCCTCGATCCCGCCATCCGCGAGCAGGTCCGCCAGGTCCTCCTCGCCACCCCGGGCGTCGCGCAGGTCCTCGACGCCGAAGCCCAGGCCGCCGCAGGGATCAAGCACCCTCGTGCCGGCGACTTCGTCGTCGTGTCCGACGACCACAGCTGGTTCTCGTATTACTGGTGGGAAGAAGGGCAGGGCGATCCGGACTACGCGCGCACCATCGATATCCATCGCAAGCCTGGCTACGACCCCGTCGAACTCTTCATCGACCCGAAGATCCGTTTCCCGGCGCTGACCATTGCTTGGTTCCTCCTCAAGAAGACCCTCGGGTTCAAGGCGCTCATGGAAGTCGTCTCGCAGGACGCCTCGCTGGTCAAAGGCTCGCATGGCCGCATCCCGGAAGACCCGCTCGATTGGCCGGTCTGCATCGCCGCGCGCGACGCCTGTTTGCCGGCGCAGGTCGCCTCGACCGACGTCTACGCCCAGATCGTCCGCGGTTTCTGACCGGGGCCGCCGACGTCAGGACGTCTGCCAGAGCGCGGAAACCGGCGCGGCCCAGAGGCGCTCGCCGAAAGGCAATGTTTCCTTGCCATCGTAAAGCACCACGCCGCTCCGGAAGCGCTTGCCGGTGGCCGCCGCCAGCAGACGTAGGCCGGCGAAATCCTTGGAGGTCACCGTCGCCGAGGCCTTGACCTCGACGCCGACGACGCCGAGGGCGTCGTCTTCGATGACGACATCGACTTCGTGCTGCTCCTTGTCGCGGAAGTGCGAAAAATCGAAACGCCCGCCCTCGAGGCTGGCTTGCTTGAGCAGCTCAGTGAAGACGAACGTTTCGAGGATGGCGCCGAACTCGGTACGGTTCTCGGCGAGCGAAGCCGGTGTGACGCCCCGCAGGGCGGCCAGTAGACCTGAGTCCAGGAAATGCAGCTTGGGCGTGCGGGTCAGACGACTCAATCCACCCCCACCCCAGGCGGGCAGCAGACGGAGCATGTAGAGGTGCTCGAAGATGCCTGTGTAGCGTTGGGCGGTGACGTTGGTGATGCCCAAAGCTCCGCTGACCTTGGAATGGTTGACGAGCTGTCCGGAATGGTGGGCCAAGGCCCGCAGGAGTCGCGGCAGCTCCCGCATCTTGTCTACCTGGGCGATGTCGTTCACGTCACGATGGATGATGGCCTTGGCGTAGTCGAGAAGCCAGGCCTGGCGTCGCTGCCAAGTCCCCTTGGCTTGGACCTCGGGATAGCCGCCCGCGAGGGTGAGTTCCATCAGCTCCGCCCTGCTGACCGGCCGAGCGCCCGTCGGGGCCGCCCCTTGGAACGCCCGTCGCAGGAAACGTCCCGGAGGGCCGGCCATCTCGGCCGCAGAGAACGGCAGCAAGTCGAGGACCGCCATCCGCCCGGCTAAGGAGTCGGCCACCTTCGGCAGCATCATCAGGTCGGCCGACCCCGTGAGAAGGAACCGCCCGGGGCGGGGATCCTCGTCGACGGATTGCTTGATGGCGAGTAGGAGCCCCGGCGCGCGTTGCACCTCGTCGATGATTAGCCGGTCGGCGCTTTGGACTAAGCCTACCGGATCCGCTTGCGCGGTCGCGAGAACCGATGGGTCGTCCAGCGAGAGAAAGCGCATGCTCCGGTCGCCCAGCTTCCGCGCCAAGGTCGTCTTGCCTGCCTGGCGCGGGCCGGCGAGCAGGACGACGCGTGTGTCCTGTAGGGCGGACCGGACGCTCTCCTCGAGGTGTCGGCGGATAATCATGGTCGACTCACTTTAAAACCAGCCCCGACTAATTTAAAGACAAAACCTGACTAATTTAAAGACCCTATTGACACCAGGGCAAGCCCTCGTGTTTGCGGGGTGGACTCGGAACCTTCGCCTGCCATCGTGGTCGGTAAGCCCAGACCCCGATGGACGCCCGCCTCTATGCTTTGTTATTCGCCCTCACGTTAGGGGCCGCGACGTTTCCGGAGCCGCACAACAACCAAGCGGAGACGATCCCGCTGCTCAAGCCGGCGGACGCCCTCAAGGCCATGCACCTGCCCGAAGGCTTCCGCGCCACGCTTTTCGCCGCCGAGCCCGACGTCCGTCAACCCATCGCGCTGTGCTGGGATGAGCGCGGCCGCCTCTGGGTCGCGGAGAACTACACCTACGCCAACGGCAAGGAACGTTTCGACCTGAAGCTCCGCGACCGCATCGTCATCTTCGAGGACACCGACCACGATGGCGTCTTCGACAAGCGGACCGTCTTCGCGGACGACCTGCAGATGCTCACCAGCATCGAACGCGGCTTGGGCGGCGTGTGGGCGATGTGTCCGCCGCACCTGCTCTTCATCCCGACGGACGGCGACAAGCCTGCGGGCCCGCCGCAGGTCGTCCTCGACGGCTTCAGCACCACCGCCGCCAGTCGGCACACCTTCGCGAACGGCTTGAAGTGGGGGCCCGACGGTTGGCTCTACGGGCGCGTCGGCATTTCCAGCACCTCGTGGATCGACGTCCCGGGCGTCGAGAAGGACAAGCGACAGCCCACCGCGGGTGGCCTCTGGCGTTACCATCCCGTGAAGAAGGTCTTCGAGCCCTATTGCCACGGGACCACGAATCCATGGGGCTCCGACTGGACCAAGGACCACGAGCTACTGTTCATCAACACGGTCATCGGGCATGGCTGGCAGGGCATCCACGGCGCCCACTACAAGCGCATGCACGGCGAGGACCCGTATCCCTTCGTCTACGAGCTCATCGACCAACAAGCCGACCACTACCACTGGAACACCGGCAAGAAATGGAACGACGTCGACGGCGGGCGGGGTGGGGCGGATGACCTCGGCGGCGGGCACGCGCACGTCGGCATGATGATCTACCAAGGCGAGAACTGGCCCGCGGCCTATCGCGACAAGCTCATGACGCTGAACCTGCACGGACGTCGCGTGAACGTCGAAGCCATCGAGCGCGTTGGTAGCGCGTTGGTCATGAAGCATCAGCCCGACATCCTGAAGACCGACGACTCTTGGTTCCGCGGCATCGAGCTCAGCCAAGGACCGGACGGCGCGGTGACGATTTTGGACTGGAGCGACATCGGCGAGTGCCACGACGAGGACGGCATCCACCGGACCAGTGGCCGCATCTTCAAGGTCGCCTACGGTACACCCCAGCAACCCGACGTTGATCTTACCAAAGCCTCGCCGACTCAGCTCGTCGAGCTGCAGCAGCGCAACAACTCCTTGGTCAAGTACGCGGACCACCACGGCTTCATCCCGTCCTGCGACGAACAAGAGAACGCCTTGCTCCAGCTCGCGAGCCAACCGCGCGGGCAACGCGTCCGTTTGGCGCTGGCCTCGTCCTTGCCGCACTTGAAGACGCCGATCCGCACGCTCGTCGCTCAGCATCTGTTGCGTTATGAGCAGGACAGCACCGACCATAACCTCCCGCTGCTCGTGTGGACCGGCATGCGTGAACTCCCTTTGGCCGACTTGGCGAGCACCGCGCACGTCTGCCGCGTGCCGCAGGTCAGCAAGCTCATCGCTCGCCGTCTGGCTGAAGCCTCGGATAAGCAACCGGAGCCGTTGAACGACCTGCTCGCCGGTGCCGCCGACATGCCCGATGGCCATGGCCTCATCGTGGCTGGCATGGCCGAAGGGCTCAAAGGCTGGCGCAAGGCCGCGAAGCCGGCCGCGTGGGATAAGTTCGTCGCCTCCATTCCGCCGTCCGAAACCGCCGCGCTGGATGCCGTTCGCCAGCTCAACGTCCTCTTCGGCGATGGCTTGGCCTTGGAGGCCGTACGCAAGATCGCCTTAGACGACAAAGCCCTGACGGAGCAGCGCCGCGTCGCGTTGCGGGCGCTCATCGAAGCGAACGAGCCGCACCTACGGGCCGATTGCGAGAAACTCCTCTTTGTGCGTGGCGTGGCGATGGAAGCCATTCAAGGCCTCACCCAGTTCGACGATTCCGCTGTAGCGAAGAAAATCCTCAGCCGCTACGCACAGCTGTACCCGCATGAACGCCCTCTGGCTATCCAGGCGCTCGTCTCTCGGCCGAAGTTCGCGCAGGAACTCCTGAAGGACATGGCTGAAGGCAAGATCGCCAAGGCCGACCTCGGCTCCTTGGCCGTGCGGCAGATCCGCGCGTTCCATGACGCGGCCCTGAACGCGCAACTCGTCGCCGTGTGGGGCGAGACGCGCGAAACGCCCGCGGACAAGCTGAAGCTCATCGTGGAACTCAAGGCGCGACACACGCCGGATTCCTTGGCGCAAGCGGACGTGGCGAAAGGCCACGCGCTGTTCGTCGGCGTCTGTGGCCAGTGCCATAAACTCTTTGGCGAAGGCGGCGCGATTGGGCCGGACCTCACTGGCAGCGGCCGACGTAACCTCGACTATCTCCTGCAGAACATCGTCGACCCGAACGCCGTCGTGGATGCAGCTTATTACCTCAACACCCTCACGCTGAAAGACGGACGCGTCCTCAGCGGCATCGTCGGCGCGCAGACTGAGCGCACGCTC
>RFQN01000013.1 GCA_009924965.1 Verrucomicrobiota bacterium | reverse complement strand
GTCCGGCACGGGCACGCTCAACACGCTGACCACGCAGAGTGGGGCAGTGGTCAACCCGGGTGCCGCCTTGGGCGCCCTGTCGGTCAACAACCTCTCGCTCGCCGCGGGTTCGTTCCTCGACTTCGAGGCCTCCGACGCCGCTTCGGCCCTCAAGCGCGACTCGCTGACCTTCACCAACAGCTCGGCCTTCACCGGCACCGGCACCGTCGGCATCCGCCTCTTCTCCTTCAACGAGTCCGCCGGCACCCGCGGCGCCTCCGCGACCTTCAACTCGCACCTCAGCTACAGCTGGTCGCTCCTGACGGACGCCACGGCCTCGGTCAACGCGAACAAGGTCCTGGCTTCGCTCTTCACCCTGGATGCCTCGGGCTGGCTGAACTCCGACGGTACCTGGGCCCTCTCGGAGGCCGTCAGCACCGGCAATGCCGCCAACAACAACCTCGTCCTCACGTACACGCCGAACGCCCCGCTCGCGGTGCTGACGCTGTCGACCGATACCTTCACCTCCTCCGACCCGACCATCCTCGGCTTGGCGGCCAACGCGGGCATCCAGAAGAACGGCACGGGCCTGCTGACCTTCGACTCGCATAACATCATCACCGCGGGCGTCGACGTCATCGGTGGCGACATCGCCATCGTGAACCTCGGCGACTTCGGCACGGGCGCGGTCTCGCTCGCCGCTGGCTCCAAGCTCATCCTCCAGAAGACGGATGGCGCGATTGCCAACCAGATCGGCGGCTTGGGCGACCTCCTCAAGAACAACGGCGGTACCTCCACGCTCTCCGGCTCCGCCGGCTTCGCCAACGTCAACGTCACGAGCGGCACCTTGGCCATCACCAGCGCCTTGTCCGCCAACGTGTCCACGACCGTGGCCGCGGGCGCGACCCTGGACGCCACCGGTGCGACCAGCCTGCAGTTGGGCGCTTTGACCCTCGCTGGTGCCCTCACCGGGGCTCCGAACGCCACCGCCGGCAACACCACCATCGCCTCGACGGGCGCCTACACCGGCACCGGCAAGTCGCTGACCATCACGGGCACGCTCGACGTCGCCGCCTCCGGCGCGCTGACGGTCGGCAGCTTCTCGACCACGGGCGCCTTGACCTCGGCGGGCACGGTGGCTTCGGCGGGTGCGGTTTCCGCCGCCTCGGTCGGCATCACCGGCGGCACGTTCGGTGCGGGCGCGCTCACCACGACTGGTGCCTTCGCCAACGCGGGTGCGACCACCCTCACCGGTGGCCTCACCGCCGCCAGCGTCACGCAGACCACCGGCTCGCTCTCCGCGGCCTCGCTCACCACGGCCGGTGCCCTCTTGGTCAACGGCGGTTCCGCCACCTTCGCCGGCAACGGCGCCTTCAGCGCGGACAGCATTGCGGTCAACGCAGGTACCCTGACCGCCCCGATCGCCCTGGCGGCCGGCAAGACCATCAACGTCGCGACCGGCGCGGGCCTCGTGCTCAACCCGACCGGCTCGGTCACCCTCAACGGAGACATCGTCGGCGCGGGTACCGCCACCTTCGGCATGACCGGCACGGGCGCCGCCACCGTCAACGGCGCGTTCAACTTCTCGACCCTCAACGCCGCCGCCGGCACCTTGACGCTGAACAGCTTGCTCAGCGGCACCGGCCCGTCGGTCGCCACCACGACCGGCGACATCACGAACGCGCTATCCACGGTCACGGTCGCCAGCACCACTGGTTTGGCCATCGGCATGGTGGTGTCCGGTCCGAACCTCCCGGTAGGCACGAAGATCACCGCCATCAACGGCAGCACGCTCACCCTCTCCAACGCCGGCACCGCCGACGCGACGGGCGATACGCTGACCTTCTCCGCCGGCTTGGTGAAGAACGGCGCCGGCACCTTGGTCCTCAACGGCATCGCCAGCGCCACGGGCAACCTGCTCACGGGCTCGAACGTCATCACCAACCTGAACACCGTCGCGGGCCTCACCGTCGGCATGCAGGTCCAGCAGGGCAATAGCTACTTCCCGACCGGCACGGTCATCACGGCCATCAGCGCGACCGCGCCGACCTCCACGGCCACCCAGACGGTGGTGGGCACTGACCTGCCCGTCAGCAGCACCGTGGGCTTCGTGGTCGGCATGCCGATCACGGGCACGAACATCCCGGCTAACACCACGATCACCGCGATCAACGCTGGATCCCTTACGCTGAGCAACGCGACGACTGTCCTTGCCACGGCCACCGTCACCGGCACGAAGTCGGTCACGGTCTCGAATAACGTCACGGGTACGGTCGCCGCCTCGGCCCTGACCTTCGGCAACATCTATAACGGCGGCACCCTCGTCAACGCGGGCACGCTCGTTATCCGCGACAACCTCTCGCTCGGCCTGGCCGGCGACGCCGTCACCGTCGCTTCGGGCGCGACGCTCGACTTCGCCGGTGCGACCGCCGCGGATGCCCTCAACCTCGGTTCTCGCCTCGTGACCATCGCCGGCACCGGCGTGGGCGGCAACGGCGCCATCGTCAACACCGGTGGCTTCCGTCAGCAGAACGCCATCCAGGCCTTGGCCCTCTCCGGCGACGCCTCCATCGGCGGCACGCAGCGCTGGGACCTCCGTGGCACCTCCAGCTCCACGCTGACCCTGAACGAATACACGCTGACCAAGACCGGCTCCAACTGGATCGCCCTGGCCAACGCCACGGTCAGCCTCGGCAATATCGTGGTCAATGGCGGCACGCTGGAACTGGCCGGTTCGCCGACGAACATTGCTGCGGGCGTCCTCGCCAACACCAACAACGCCACCATCACCGTCAACACGGGTGCCTCGCTCCTCTTGAACGGCACCACGAACTACACCCTGACCCGTGACGTCGTCATGGCGGGTGGTACGCTCATCTCGCAGGGCGCGGCGGCTGCCATCGGCAGCAACATCAGCCTGAACGCCGCGACGGTGGTCAACACCAACGGCTTCGACCTGACCTCGACGGGCGTGGTCTCGGGTTCCGGCCTGCTGACCAAGATCGGCGCGAATACGCTAAACCTCAACGCCGCTAACACCTTCACCGGTGGCATCACCGTTCAGGCCGGCGTCGTCACGTCCACCAACGCGGCCGGCTTCGGCACGGGCACGCTCACCGTGCCTTCCGGCTCCACGGGCCGCGTCCTGCTCACCGGCGGCAACACCTACGTCAATAACTTCGTCGTCGGCAGCGGCTCGGGCCAGGCCAACGTCACCGGCGTCGTCGGCGTCGGCGTCATCGCCCAGAGTGGTGCGGGCCGCGCGACCATCACCGGCAGCATCACGGTCAACAACTCGGTCTCGAACGGCGGCGTACTCCAGGGCGGCGCTTCCCTCGGCAACGAGCTGGTCATCGCCGGACCGATCTCCATCGCGTCGGGTCTGGACCTCAATATCCGCACCGGTTATGTCATCATGTCCGGTGCGGGCGACGTCGCCGGCGGCTCGATCCGCCTCTTCCAGGGCAACCTCTTCGCCGGCGCCAACGAAGGCATCCCGGCGCACACCAAGCTGGACCTCGGCGCTTCGGGCGCGGCGGTCCTCGACCTGGCTGGCTTCAACCAGACCCTCTCGGCCCTCACCAAGAGCACCAACGCCGCGACGGTCACGAACACGGCCGCCGGCAACGTCACCTCGACGCTGACGATCGATTCGACCCTAGGCACCTCGACCTTCGCCGGCGTCCTCGCCGATGGTGCTTCGAGCAAGCTGGCCTTCACCAAGGCGGGCGACGGCGTCTTCACCCTCTCGGGCGCCAACACGCACACCGGCGCGACCACCGTCTCCTCCGGCACCCTCGAACTCCGCAGCGCGACCACGGTCATCGCGGCGGGCTCCACCATCACCATCGCCCCGGCGGCGACGCTCTTGGTCTCCAACGCCAACGGCGCCACGACCTTGGCCGCACCGCTGGCCGGCACCGGCACGGTCCGCCTCGACAACAACATCTCGGGCACGGCTGGCGCCCAAACGGCCAACCTCACGGGTAACAATGTTGGCTTCACCGGCACGCTGCTCATCCAGCCCTCCGGCACCTACGCCGCCAACGGCACCATGCGCTTCTCCTCGGGCACGCCGTCGCAGCTCGGTGGCGCGACGGTCGTCATCAAGGACCGCGGTCAGGCTTACCTGACCACCGCCACGTTCGCCAATAACTTCGTCATCACCGGCATCGGCTTCGCGGACAGCGCAGCCGCCGGCGGCACTTCGGCGGCGGCCCTCGGCTTCGGTTACACGGGTGGCCTCGGCGCCCTCCGCCTCGATGGCGCGACCGTCACCGGCAACATCCGCATCGACGGCAACGCCAAGATCGGCGCCTACAATAACACCGCCATCCTGTCGGGCGTCATCAGCTCGACGAACGCCTCGGACGTCCTGGTCTTGGGCGGTCAGGGTTCGGTCGGCTCGACCATCCGCCTGCTCGGCAACAACACCTTCGGCGACCTCTGGGTCAACGGTGGCGGCTATGCCTCCGACACTGCTGACCGCTACACGGATGTCTGGGTCGGTGGCATGTCGGCCTACAACGGCGTCGGCGGCGGCCTCCCGGGCACGACCGGTTCCCTCGGCACGGGCAAGGTCACGGTCTATGGCGACGTCCGCAGCGGCTCCTCGCTCTGGTTCAACCGCGCCGACGGCTACACGCTGGCCGCGGGCCAAGTCATCCAAGCCGCGGCCGACGCGGCCGCCAACTTCGCCAAGACGAACGTCTTCGTCGAAACCACCGGCACGGGCTTGACCCTGAACGGCGGCACCATCGACCTCCTCAATTCGCTCAACACCTTCGGCGGTCAGATCCGCATCGCGAACAGCGTCGCAGGTTCGATCCTGAACATCGACGCCGGCTCGACGGTCCGCGCCGCCTACATCGGCATCGGCGATTCTAGCGTGGCGACGGCCAACGTCGGCGGCACAGTCAACCAGACCGGCGGCACGGTCACCGTCCTCAACCAGCTCATCGTCGGTCGTTACGCCACGGAGGCCTCGGTGTACAACCTCAGCGACGGCACCCTCACCATGGTCAACGCGGCGCCGAGCTCGGCTCCGTATTCAGGCACGGCCAACACCTACGTCAACGGCGGCATCTACGTCGGCGGCGACGGCGTCGGCACGTTCAACCAGTCCGGCGGCACGGTCACCACGCCTTGGGTCGTCATCGATAACGCCACCTCCACGGTCTACAACTCGACCAGCAACGCCTACAACCTTAGCGGCGGCGTCCTGGCCCTGAACTCGGTTACCGGCATCATCTCGGGCAACCTCACCACCGGCGCCTTCAACTTCTCCGGCGGCACGGTCCGCAACCTGGTCCCGAACGGCGCCGTGGCCCTGTCCTCGATCATCAACGTCACCGGCACGGGCGCCACGCTCGACACCGTCGACGCGACCCGCGGCTTCGCGGTCAAGAACGACATCACCGGCGGCGGTACGCTGACCATCAACGGCGGCGGCACGCTGACGCTGACGACCTCGGGCACGCAGACCATCAACGCGACCATCGCGGGCAACTCGGGCATCAACAAGCTCGGCACCGGCACGACGATCCTCTCGGGCACGAACACCTACTCCGGCCCGACCACGGTCACCGTCGGTACCCTGAACCTCACCGGTTCCATCGACAACTCCGACCTGACGGTCGTCGCGGGCGCCAACCTGGTCGGCCTCAGCACGGCGAAGTCCATCACCTTCAACAACAACACGGCCTTCCAGACCGACCCGCTGGCCGCCTCGCGCCTCACCGCGCTTGGCGCCCTCACCGTCAACGGCACGGTCACCGTCAACCTCCTCAACGGCCCGGCGGACGCGAACGCCTTCCCGATCCTGTCGTTCGCCTCGACGAACGCCTTGGCGTCGAACTTCGTCCTCACCGGCGCCGGCAGCTACCGTCAGGCCCCGACCTTCACGGTCACCAGCAACGCGGTCAACCTGCAGCTGGGCTACGGCTCGCTCACCTGGACGGGCTTGGCCAGCAACACCTGGAACGCCGGCACGACCGCGTTGAACTTCACCAACGCCGCCACCTCGCTCGCCGACAAGTTCATCTACGGCGACGTCGTCACGATCGACGACACCGCCACGCTGGCCCACAACAACATCGCCTTCGCCGGCGCCGTCACCCCGACCTTCGTCACGGTCAACAACAACGCGATCAACATCACGTTGACCAACTCCTCGGCGAACGTCCTCGCGGGCTTCGGTTCGATCGTCAAGACGGGCACGGGCACGCTGACCATGGCCGGCACGGTGGCGAATACCTTCTCGGGCGGCGCGACCATCAGCAACGGCCGCATCAACGTCCGCCACATCGGCTCGCTCGGCACCGGCACGGTGACCTTGGGCGACGCCAACACCGGCACGGCCAACACGGCCCTCTACTTCGACGCGACCCGTCCGACCGCCGGCACCTACCTGGCCAATAAGGTCGTGGTCTCGGCCAACGGCACGGGCACGGCGACCATCGGTTCCGCCGACAACATCGCCGGCACAGGCGTGTTCGGCTTCAACAACATCGTCCTCGCCCGCGACGTCCAGTTCGACGCCAACGCGGCCGACCGCACCGACTTCGGCGGCATCAGCGGCACGGGCAACGTCACGTTCATCGGCACGGGCCGCGCGATCCTCGCCTCCGTCGGCGTCAATACCTTCTCGGGCAACGTGACCCTCGCCGGCACCGGTAACGTCCAGGTCGGCACTCAAGCCGCCGGCCTCGTCAACGGCATCCCGGATGCCGCGGTCGTGACCATCAACACCGGTTCGACGCTGGCGATGTCCGCCGGCTCCGAGCTCATCGGCAGCCTGACCGGCCTCGGCACGGTGACCACGAACGCCATCGCCGGTAACCTGAACGTCGGCGGCAACAACGCCGATGCGACCTTCGACGGTACCTTGACCGAAGCCAGCACCACGTACACCCTCAGCCTCACGAAGGTCGGCACCGGCACGCAGACCTTCACGGGCACGAACACCAACACCGGCACCTTGTACGCCAACGCGGGCTCGGTGGTCCTTGCGGGTACCGGCACTTGGGGCGGCATGACCCTGACCGGCGGCAACATCACTGTCACCGCCAGCCAGAGCAACAGCGGCAACATCACCATCAATTCGGGCAGCACGTTGGCCCTCACGGCCACGGGTAAGCTCTACAATTTGGCCTACAACAACACCGGTATCATCACCGTCAACACCGGCGGCGTCTGGACGATGCCGAACTGGTCCTACGCCGGCGTCGGCCAGCTGGCCGACTACGCCGCCCGCCGCGTCCTCGCCGGCGGTCAGATCACCGTCACCGGCGACAGCCACTCGTCCGGCCAGGCCTTCACGGTCAATGCGGTCACGGGCGGTACCTTCGCCTACAACCCGGTCAACGCTGGTCAGACGCTCACTTTCAGCGGCAGCGTGAACACGGACGTGGCCGTCAATGGCCCGCTCAACCTCGGCGGTTCCGGCAATATCGTGATGAACGAAGTCCTGACGGGCGCAGGCTCGGTCACTAAGGTGGGCACGGGCAACCTGACCCTCGGCGCCGCGAACACGTTCTCCGGCGGCCTCGTCCTCGGACCGGGCGTGGTGAACTTCAACCACCCGCTCTCGGCTGGTTCCGGTACGATCACCTTCGGCGCGGGCTCGACCTTCGACTCCACCGGCCCGGCTGGCGTGACCTTCACGAACTCGCCGAACCTGGCGATCGCGGGTAACCTCAACTTCGTCGGCACGCAGGCCCTCAACCTCGGCCGCGGCGCGGTCACGGTCACCGGCAACCGCACCGTCAACGTGGGCGGCAGCAACCTCACCATCGCGGGCGACATCACCGGCACGGGCGGCCTGACCAAGACCGGCAACGGCAACCTCAGCCTCATCGGCAACAACACCTTCAGCGGCGACCTCACGGTCAACGCCGGCACAGTGTCCGTCGGTGCGCTCGGCGCGGCCAACATCGGCACGGGCACGCTCCACCTCAACGGCGGCGGCCTCCGCTTCGACTACCAGAGCCTCAACGGCTTCACCGCCTCCGGCACCGCCATGTACACCGGCGCACCGGTGTCCACGGCCATCACGGATAACTTCGCGGTCCTGCACACCAACAGCGCGTCCAACCCTGATTCGATTGGCGCGAACATGACCAAGGGCTTCCTCGGCAAGGTCTATCTCCCGGTCGGCACCTACTCGTTCTCCAAGAACTTCGACGACTCCGGTCGCCTGCTCATCAACGGCACGCAGATCTTCAACAGCACGGCCTACGCCGATTTCTCGACGGGCACCTTCACCGCCGCGACCGCTGGTTGGTACGACATCGACCTCCGCGTGATGAACGGCGGCGGCGGCTTCGGCCCGGTGAACGGCTCCGGCATCGGCGTCGGCATCAAGCTCGGTGCGGTCTCCACGACCCCGGGCGACTACGCGGCCTTCGACGTGAACTCGGTCTCCTCGCTGGGTGGCCGCCTGGCGCCGGGACTCAACCGTGCCCTGACCTTCGCCAAGAACATCACCCTCGACACCAACTCGACGCTCGATGTGCCGGACATCGGCACGGGTTCCTCGGTCAACATCACGGGCGTGATCTCGGGCGTCGCCAGCCTCACCAAGACGGGCGCGGGCACGTTGCTCCTCTCGGGCGCCAACACCTACACCGGCGACACCATCCTCGCCGCGGGTACGCTCGCCCTCACCGGCAGCGCGTCCGCCAGCTCGGGCGTCATCGTCAACGGCGGCACGCTCCGCATCGACGCCGCGGCGGCTGTCCCGGCCAGCGGTCTGGTCTTCAACGGCGGCGGCCTCCAGTTCAACCTCGGCGCGGCGACCACGCTGTCGCTCACGCAGCTCACCATCAACGCGCCGGTGACCATCGACACGACCGGCCTCGACGTGACGTTGACCTCGCCGTTGCTCGGCAATGGCCAGCTCATCAAGGCGGGTTCGGGCCAGACCCCGGGCACCTTGACGCTCGCCGCCAACTCCACCTACACGGGCAAGATCGCCCTCACCGGCGGCGCCATCGTCATCAGCGACGTGTCCGCCCTCGGGGTTGAGCCGACCAGCTTCGTGGCCGACAGCCTCGCCTTCAACGGCGGCAGCCTCCGCACCACCGCCGATGTGACCCTCGCCGCCAACCGTGGCCTGACGCTCGACGTCAACGGCTCCGGTACCTTGGCTCCGGCCAACGGCACGACCCTCACGGTCAACTCGGTCATCGCCAGCGGCACGGGCACGGGCTCGACCGGTGGTAAGCTCGCCCTCGGCTCGACCAACGGCGGTACCATCGTCCTCAACGGCGTCAACACCTACGCCGGCGACACCGACCTCCTCGGTGGCACGGTGGTCCTTGGCAACTCCGCGGCCCTCGGTTCGGGCGCCAACATCAACCTCCCCAGCGGCACGACTTCGGCCACCCTGCAGCTCGGCACGTCCGTCTCGGGCACCATCGCTCAGTCCATCAACGTGGTGGACGGCTTCGCCAACCTGACCATCGCCGCGGGCACCAAGGACGTAACCATCAACGGCTCCGTCACCGGCGCCGGCACGCTCACCCAGGCGGGCTCGGGCAAGCTGATCCTCGGCGGCACCAGCAACTTCGCCGGCGGCCTCGTGGCGGACAACACCATCGTCCTGAACTCCGCGACCGCCGTCGCCGGTGGCAGCCTAGGCGCGATCATCCACTTCGGCGCAGGCTCGAACTATAACAAGGCCGGCACCATCGTCTACGGCACGGGCGTGACCACGGACGTCTCCAACCGCCTCGACACCGCCGCCATCCCGGCGCTGACCATCGATACGGGCGCCAACACGGTGACCTTCGGCACGGCGCTCTTCGGCCAGTTCGAGTTCACCAAGAAGGGTAGTGGCGAGCTGATCCTGGAAGGCCTCGACTCCTTCGCCTCCGGCAACCTCACCTTGGCTGAAGGTACGCTGACCATGGCCAAGCAGAACTCCTTGGCGGGTGTCCTCAACGGCCTGAGCTTCGGTTCGCCGTCCTCGCTGACCTTCACCGGTAACGCCACCCTCAAGTACGCCACGGGCGTGACCACGGACATGTCGCCGTCGCTCGTCGCGGCCGCTGGCAAGACCGGCACGATCGACACCAACGGCGAGAACGTGACCTTCGCTTCGGCGCTCAATGGCGCGGGTAACTTCGCCAAGACCGGTAACGGCACGCTGACGCTCTCGGCCACCAACGCCTTCACGGGTAGCTTCAACCTCGCCCAGGGCACGCTCGAAATCGCCGGCACCAACACGCTGGCCTCCTCCACGGGCCTGGTCTTCACCGGCAACGCCACGCTCAAGTTCGCCGCGGGCAACAGCGACGACGTCTCCAACGGCCTGACGGTCGCCGCCGGCAAGACGGGCACCATCAACACCAACGGCAACGACGTGACCTTCACGCACTCGCTGTCCGGCTCGGGTACCCTCACCAAGACGGGCAACGGCACGCTGACCCTCGACTCCGCCAACGCCCTCACCGGCACGGCCGGCGTCCTTGGCGGCACGCTCGCCCTCTCGGCCTTCGGCTCGCTCGACACCCCGGCGACCATCGCGGTCGGTGCCGCCGGCACCTTCGACGCCTCCGCTCCGGGACGAGTTGGCTTCACGCTCGCCTCGGGCCAGACGCTCACCGGCACGGGCGCCGTCAACGTCGGCGCCGCCAACGCCTTGGCCATCGCCTCCGGCGCCACCCTCAACGCCACCGGCCTCACGGTCGACGGTAACCTCACCCTGGCCGGTACCTACGCGGTCGTCCTGGGTGCTCCGGGCACGGCCTTCTCGCCGAACGCTACGGCCAAGACCAACGTCGGCGGCGACGTCACCCTCGGTGGCACGCTCCGCCTGACCTCGAACAACGCCGGTGCAGGCGCTTACCAGATCATCAATGGCGCCGGCGCCACCACGGGCAGCTTCGCGGCCTTCGACCTCGTCGGCATCGACAACGCCGTCCTCCACCAGGTCGTCGTGAAGAACGCCGGTGTCACGGGCGTCAACCTCGTCCGCGTCGCCACCACGACGGGCACGCTCCCGGCCACCGTCGACTTCGGCAACGTCCGTCCGGGCGCCAGCACGCTCTCGACTACCCGCAACTTCGCCAACACGGCCACGGCCGACGGCTTCAGCGAAGCCCTCACCGCCACCGTCTCGGCCAACGGCACGGGCTTCACGTCCGCCGCCGCCGGCACGACCGGTGTCGTGACGCTCGCCCTCGACGCCACCACGGCTGGTGCCAAGTCGGGCAACGCCAGCGTCACCGTCTCCTCCGTCGGCGTCGGCACCTTCAGCAACACGTCGCTGGTCTCCGGCACCGTGGCGCTCTCGGGCAACGTCTACGACTACGCCACGGCGACCCTCGCCGCGACCTCCGCGTCCTTCGGCAACGTCCGCACCGGCGCCTCGCAGGACGTCGCGCTGACCAACACCGTCCTCACGGGCGGCAACGCCACCTACCAGGACGACCTGCAGGTCTCCGGCGCCAAGACCAGCGCCAACGTCGGCCTCTCCAGCCCGACGCTCCTCGCCGCCGGCAACTCCGGCAACGTGACGATCTCGGCCGCGAAGGCCGGTGCCCTCACCGACACCGTCTCGCTGACCCTCACCTCCAAGGCGCAGTCGGGCGTGACCGGCTTGACCAACCTCGGCCTGACGGGCCAGACGATCGCCGTCACCGGCGCGGCTTACGACCTCGCGACGGCGACCCTCGCCGCCAACTCGGTGTCCTTCGGCAACGTCCGCACGGGCGTGACCAACAACCTCTCGCTGACCAACACCGTCCTCACGGGCGGCAACGCCACCTACCAGGACGACCTCGCGGCCGTGGCCTCCAAGACGAACGCCAACCTCACGGTCTCCAGCCCGGCCGACATCGCCGCCGGCAGCTCGGCCAACCTGGGCCTCACCGCCTTCTCCGCGGGTAGCCTCGCCGACACCGTCTCGCTGGCCCTGACCTCCAAGGTCCAGACCGGCGTCAGCGGCCTGACCAACGTCGGCCTCACCGGCCAGTCCGTCGCCGTCACCGGCGCCGCTTACGACTACGCCAACGCGGTCATCGCCGACACCACGGTCGCCTTCGGCAACATCCACGTGGGCGCCGCGGCGGTCACCCGCAACCTCTCGGTCAGCAATGCCAAGATCACCAACGCGACCTATCAGGATAACCTGACGGCCACCGCCACGGCGGTCACGGGCGTCTCGGTCAACACGCTCTCCGAGCTGGTGGCCGACACCTCGGGCAACCTGGTCTTCACCGCTTCCTCCGCCTCGGCTGGCTCGCTGGCTGGCGGCGTGAACTTCACGCTGACCTCGACGAACACCGTCTCGGGCCTCGACGCGAAGTCGCTCACGACCTCGGCTAACGTGACCACCACTGGTCAAGTCTACTCCGGTCTCTCGACCTGGAACGCGGCTTCCGGCTCGTGGGGTCGCCTGAACTCCGGCTTCGGCGTCAACTGGGGCGCCAACGAGGGCTCGCCGGGTCTCGATGCGGCCTTCGCCAACGTCGATACCGCGACCTTCAGCAACGCCGGCCTCACCGCTGGTTCCACGGCCACCGTCACCCTCGACGGCGCGGCCCCGAGCTTGAAGGCCATCACCTTCAACACGACGGGCGGTGGTTACACCCTCGACATCGGCTCCAGCGGTTCGCTCACGCTCGCTTCTGGTTCGGGCAACGCCACGGTCACGGCCACCGCCGGTAGCCACACCATCGCCACCGACGTGGCCTTGGCCTCGGCCACCACGGCCTCGGTCGACACGGGTGCTACGCTTACCCTCACCGGCGCCCTGAGCGGTTCCGCCGGCTTGACGAAGTCGGGCAACGGCCTGCTGACCATCTCGGGCAACAACACGGGTTACACTGGCCCGATTGACCTGACGGCCGGCACCTTGGCCCTCAACTCCTACAACGCGATCATCAACGCCTCGGCCCTGAACGTCTCCGGCAACGCCACGCTGCTCTACGGAACGGGCAACCAGACCGACGTCTCCGCCAAGCTCGGTACGATCGGCGCCGGCACGACCTTCACGGTCGACACCAACGGCAACATCGTGACCTTCGCCTCGGCGATCACCTCGGCCGGTACCTTGGTCAAGACCGACGGCGGGACGCTCATCCTCGGCACGGCCAACGCCATCACGGGCCCGATCAACGTCCTCGGCGGCTCCCTCAAGATCGCCGACGCTGCTGCCCTCGGCACCGCGACGGTCACGGTCGGCTCCGGTTCCTACCTGAACCTCAACAGCCTCAATGCGACGGGCGCCTCGATCGTCCTCGATGGCGGCCAGCTGCAGCTGACCTCGGCCTACACCGGCACGGTCACCTTCACGGCGGCTTCGCTCAACTCGGGTCTCCTCGGTCTCGCTGGTCCTAACACCAAGGTCGGCGTCCTCACCGGCCAGACGGCGGCGGTCAACGGCGAGACCCGCGACATCGAGCTCAACGGCGGGTCGCTCACCGGCCTGTCGAGCTTCACCGGCACGCTCATCGTCAAGTCGACCCTCGACGCGACGGCGGGCATCTCGGCCGGCGCGGTCACCCTCTCGGGCGGCACGATCAACCTCCAGGGCCTGGCTTCGACCAAGGCCATCGGCTATCTGTCCGGTCAGCTCGCCAACGCCGACAACTACACCGGCAACCTGGACGTCCTCGGCACGGTCTCGGTCGCGGCCGGCACGCTCGGCCATGGCGTCCTCCTCGTCGGCGCCGGCGATGCGGTCACCGTGACCAGCAACGGCCTCAACAACGCCATCACGCTCGCGGGCGGCAACGTCGACTTCACCGGCAAGACGGCGACCTCCGCCATCGCCTACACGAACGGCTCGCTCGCGAACGCCGCAGGCTACACCGGCGACGTGACCCTCGCCTACAGCGGCACGAAGACCATCGCCGCGGGCTCGCTCGGTTCGGGCCGCGTGATCGTCCCGACGGGCGCGACGCTCGACTTCGCCTCCGGCTTCAACAACGCGGTCCGCAACACGGGCGGCGCGGTGACCAGCGGCTCGAACTACACGGGCACGATGACCTACGCCGGCGGCCAGTCCGTCGCCGTCACGGCCGACCAGGTGGCCAAGCTGGCCTTCGAGTCGGGCACGACCGCGAAGGGCTCGGGCACGCTCACCAGCCTCGGCTTCGCCGGTGGCTCCGCCTACACGATGACGATGAAGGACGGCGCGGGCGCCGCCGGCGTCGGCTTCGACTCCGTGGTCGTCACGGGCGCGCTCAACCTCGCCGGCCTGTCCTCGTCGAACCGCATGACGCTGAACGTCGTCTCGCTCGACGGCGCGAACGTCGCGGGCGGCAACCTCGCCAACCAGACCTTCGCTTGGAACGACCCGAAGAACTTCACGCTCTTCACGTACGGCACGCTCACCTTGGGCAACGGCGTGACGAACGTGGCGGACCTCTTCACGGTCGATTACAGCAACTTCAAGGACAAGTACGGCGTCTCGGCCCAGGCCGATTGGTTCACGGTCTCCAACGACAGCGTCAACGGCGCCATCGTCCTGACCGCGATCCCCGAGCCGTCCACCTACGGCATGAGCCTCGCCGGCCTCGCCCTGGCCCTCGCCGCCCTCCGCCGCCGCAAGCGCAAGACCGACGCGGAAGCCAAGTAAGCTTCGGCCGATGCAGTGACAAAGCCCCGGGCCCTCCCGGGGCTTTTTGTTGGGGTAGGGACAGCACCACGTGATGTCCTAACGGAGGAGTACGGAGTTCGGAGTACTGAGTACAGAGTGCGGATTACGGAGTACGGATTACGGAAATAGGGTAGGGGGCCTTAGGGTAGGGGCGTGGCTCCGCCGCGCCCTCCAAAGAAGAACCACCAATGGGTAGGGTCGGGACGGCGTCACGACCTGATGGGTCTGAATCGAGGGCAGGGTCGAGGGCAGAATCGAGGGATGCGTCGATGGCTGAATCGAGGGTAGAGGTTAGGATCGAGGGCAGGGTAGAGGGCTGGATTGAGGGCAGGATCGAGGCAGATGGCCTTGGGGTAGGGACGCGACTGCGTCGCGTCCGTCGACCGGAGGCAGTCGAGTCTAGCCAAGCAGGGTGGGATCCTCGGTCCATCGGCGAACGGACGCGACGCAGTCGCGTCCCTACC
>RFQN01000120.1 GCA_009924965.1 Verrucomicrobiota bacterium | reverse complement strand
GGTGGCGAGGTCGCCCTTCGGGAAGGCCGCCATCATCCGCTGCAGCGGGCCCGGCACGAAGTTGTACGTGCTGCCGACGCCGCCTTGCGCGCCCATGGCGAGGGCCGAGAGGAAGTATTCGTCTATGCCCCACGGCAGGTCGTATTTACCGCCGTCCAAGCGCTTGCCGAGCAAGTAGGTGCCGAGGTCGGGGTTGGAATACTTCACGCCCGCCAGGTTGGGGATGCGTTGAGCGGCGAGCTTGAGGAAGTCGTCGACGGGGAAGTTGATCCCCGTCAGCGGCGGGATGTCGTAGTAGTAGAACGGCAGGCCTGGGGCGGCCGCGGCCACTTGGGCGCAGCAGGCGACGAGGTCCTCGAGGGTGCGCGGCTTGAAGTAGGACGGCGCGATCATCGAGATGGCGCTGGCTTGGTTGCGCTGCGCCTGGGCGGCGAGCGCCGCGGCGTCGGCGAGGCAGTTGGCGCCGACGTGGACGACGACGTGGATGCCGCTCGACTTCGACACGGCCGCCCAGCGGTCGCCGAGGGCAAGGCGTTCGGCGAGCTGCAAGGAGACGCTTTCGCCGGTCGTGCCGCCGATGAACACGCGGTCGATCTTGCGGGCGAGCAGGTGCTCGGCCTGCTTTTCCACCACGGCGAGGTTCAGCGAACCGTCGGCATGGAAGGGGGTGTGGGTGGCGGGGCAGAGCCCGTGGAACTTAAAGGCGGACATGAGGAAAGGGTCAGCGACGGAGCGCGGGGTCAGGCCGGATGCATAGGACGATGCCGACGGACAGTAAAGCAATCGCCGCGAAGGAGCCGAAGATGACGTTCAGGGGCACGTGTGCGTCGCGCATCACGCCGAAACCCCAGTCGGCCAGGCCGCCGCAACTGATGCTGACGAGGTTCATCAGTCCGTAGCCGGTGGCGCGGAGTTCAGGCCGCACCAGTTGGCAGAGGATGGGCATGTTGTTGCAGTCGAAGAAACCCCACCCGAGGCCGAACAGGATGAGAAAACCAATCGCCACGAGGAGCGTGCTGGCGTTGCCCACGCCGAAGAGGGCCGGCAGGAAGAGGCTCATCCCCAAGGCGCTGACGAAGATGCGCCCGCGTTCCGTGCGGCCCATCCAGCGGTCGGCGAGCCAACCGCCGAGGCCAACCCCGATCAGCGAGGCGATCTGCACATACAGCACGGCGGACACGCCGGCCTTGCCTTGGCCGAGGCCGAATTGCTCGCGGAGGATGTCAGGCATCCAGTCCTTCACGACCCAGCCAGCCAGCGCCGGCAACGTGAAGTAGAGCACCAGCAGCAGGAAGCCGCGGTTCGTCAAGAGTTCGCGGAAAGCCGGCAGGAATGCGGGGGCGCTCCCTGTCGACTCCGGACGGGCCGGCGGGTTGCGGAGCAGCAGGAAGAGCGGAATGGAATAGAAGACCCCGACGGCGCCGCACCAGTCGAACGCCGAGCGCCAGCCGATGTCCGGGTTGTCCGCCGCATAGCCGGCGAAGCCCCCGAGGATGACGCCTACGTATATGCCCATCTGGTGGAAGCCGACCGCCCGCGAGCGGGTGGGGCCGAGGTGGAATTCCGTGATGAGCGCCAAGGCTGCGGGGATGTAGAAGGCCTCGCTGACGCCCATGAGCGCACGCGCGGCGAGCAGTTCGTGGAAGCTGTGCACGTGCCCCATGTACCAAGTCACCGCGGACCAGACGAGCAGGCTCGCGCAGATGACGTTGCGGCGGTTGAGGCGGTCGGAAAGGAAGCCGCCGAACGGGCTGAGAATAGCGTAGACCCACTTGAACGACCCCAAGACCAGGCCCCAGTTGGCCTTGTTGCCGATGTCCGGGATGTCGGCCATCATCGAGCCCTTCATCGCCGCGAGCATCTGGCGGTCAAGGTAGTTGAGCAGCGCCACCGGCACGAGTAGCGCGACGACCAACCAGGCCGTCCTTGGCCAACCAGCGCCTGCGGTTTGGTCGTTCATCGCAGCTTGGCCGGGATCGTCCAGCGGGTGCAGGCGGGCGTCCGCACGCCGGGGCGCGTTTCGCCGCTGATGGTCACGAGGTCATCGCCCAGCCGCAGCAGCGGCGCCGTGGCGACGGGGTGCGGCCACTGGTCGATGACTTCGAGCTCCAACGTTTCGGTGTCGATGGCGATGACCTGCGTGCCTTGGCCTGGGTGCGTCGCCGGCGGTTTGCCGTAGTGCTTGCCGTCGTCGCCGCCGACGAAGAAGAGGTGATGTCCGGCGCCCACGCCGGGTCCGGCTGCCGCGGCCAACGCGTTCGGGAGCGCATGGAATTTGGTGCCCTGGCTGGTGGGCTTGGAGAAGGTCAGCGCATCGCGGTAATCCCGCACGGGTTTGCCTTGGTCCGCGGTCAAGGCGCAGCCGCCGAGCCAGATCGCCGTGCCGCTGTCGTCCCCACCGACCAGCGGCAGGATACGGGCGAATTCTTCTTTTTCATCGCTCGATTTCCACCCGTCCGCGGGCTGGGCCAAGTCGAGCACCGTCATCGTGGCGAGCGCCGCCGTCGAGGTGGGCGTGGTGGTGCCGCCGCTCACGACGAGGCGCGACCCCATCGTGAAGCAGCCGGCGTAGGCACGGGTTTCGTTGAGCTTGGCCTTCAGCGTTTCGCAGGTGCCGTTGGCCCGCGCGATGACGACATCGGCGAGATGGCCCTCGGCGTTGCAGCCGCCAGCGATGACGAGGCCGTCGCGTGCGGGCGTGGCGGCGAAGGCCGCGTAGGCGTTGGGCGTCGGGAGTTCGCCGACCTTTCGCCACGCCCACTGGCCGTCCGTTTTCTTGAGCAGGAAGATGTCTTTGTAGAAGACCTTGGTGCCGCCTTCCCAGGGCATCTTGCCGGGGAAGTTGCTGCCGCCGGCGGCGAGGATCACTTCTTGGCCGGCGCGGTCCTTCAGCACCGCAGCCATCATGCCAGCGCGGCCCAGCGGGTCAGGCAGGTCCGGCAACGGCTCTACAGCCACCACGCGGAGGGCGAGGCAGAGCAGGGCGAAGGCGCGGAAGACGGGCAGGGGCATCTTGGGGATATCCTGTGATACCACCGTGACGGACGCCTGCCAGCCTAAGCGTTACTCTTCGCGGCCCAACCAGCCTTCGGAGGAGCGCATGCACGGACGGATCTCGCCGTTTACGACCGCAATCCCTCCATTCCACTTCGTGCAGCCCGTCGTCAGCAGCGCCGCCGGGGCCTCGCCCGCTTCTTGCCAGGTGTCCGCCGTTTTATCGTAGGAAAGAATCTTCTTGGAGAAACCCGGGTGCTTCGCGGCTTCGACCTTGCCCGCCAGACTGCCGTCGTCGCCGCCGATGAGCAGCGCTTGTTCGCCGATGAAGGGGCAGGGCGTGGGAGCCGCCGCGATCGGGCGCGGGAGCGCGGCGATGCGGCGCCATTCCTTGCCGAGGGTGAAGGCGTGGCAATCCGTGAGGTATTCGCGTTCGGCGCCTTTCGCGCCGGCGGTCAACGCCACGCCGCCGAAGAGGAAGAACGTATCCTTCGTCCCCGCGGCCTGCGCGAGCATGCGGCCCGAGCCGGCCCAGAGCGGCAGTTCTTTCCAGCCGCCGGTCAGGTTCGCGAGGTCGATGGCGTAGGCCGTCGAGGAAGCGGCGGTCGCATCGGGGCGTTCGGTGCCGCCCGCGACGATCACCTTGCTGCCGACAAGCGCACCGGCCGCGTAGGCAAGCGGGCGAGGCAGGAAGGGGAAGGGACGGACCTTGAGGTCGCCCTCTTCGACGCTGAGGACGTAGCAGTCCTGGTAGTGGCGTTCGGCGTTGGCGCCGCCGATCGTCAGCAGCCCTTGGCGGATGGAGATGCCGACGCCGTAGCCGATGGGGCGCGGCAACTTACCGATGGCGGTCCACTTGCGGTTGCGCGGGCCGATCGAGTAGACGGTGTCGTGCCAGGCCTTGGCGCCGCCTTCCCAGGCTGGCTTGGCGGGGAAGTTGGAGCCGCCGGCCATCAGCAGGAGGTCGCCGGACGTGCCGAGGAAGGCACCGCCGACGCCCGGGGCGTTGGGAGATTCAGGAATTCGGGACCAGCGCATCGACATCACGACATAAGCAAGACAGACCCCCGTCCCCTGTCCAGAGATTAGCCAGCGGCGAGTGCTCATTTACTAGGATATCCTAGGGTTTTCGATGGTTCAGTCGCATTCGCTGGGTCGCCCGTCCAGCCAGATGGGTTTTGTTTGACACCCTTGCCCGATTATTGCCTTCATTCAGGTCCTTTCGCACTGCCTGGTAGCTCAGCGGTAGAGCAGGTGACTGTTAATCACTTGGTCGTAGGTTCGATCCCTACCCAGGCAGCCAGAAAGGGACTTTTGCGCTAGCCGACCCATCAGGGTCGGCGGGCGAACTTCACCTTCTCCTTGACCACGGGGGCGGTTGCGGGAGGATGACAGTCACTATGGGCCAGCAAACCAACAAAGTCATCAAGCGTCGTCGTCTCCGTGCTTACCTCGAGCGCAAGAAGGAGCGGATCAAGGCCGCCCGCGCCGCCGCCAGCAAGAAGAAGTCCAAGAAGTGAAGCGCCGGGGTGGCATGGCCTGTTGGCAGGCCGCGCTCATCGCGCTGGCCCTGACCGCCTGCGACTCCCCGCCCCCTTCCGTCGTCGATCTGCCCGGCGTGGCCTATGTCCACCCGAAGCGTCGGTCGGAAGCAGATGTGGCCCGTGCCTCCGAGGCGTTCTACGCCAAGGAGACGCATGGTCAGGATGTGGTTTTCCGTACGGTCGAACACGAGCAGGCCGGTTATTATTTCTACACTCAGTTTGATTTCGAGCCGCCGGCGGACGCCCGCGTGGTCTTGGAGGTCGTGCGCACGGAAGCCACCGCTCCCGAGCGTTACGTCTTCTCCACGAAGGTGCGCCCCCAGTTTCCGGTCGGTGAATATGTGATCGGCCTGACGGGTAAGGACGCGGGCTCGCCTCAGTGGGTGCCGATCGCTTGGCGGGTGTCGGTGGTCGATGCGCAAGGCAAGGTCTTGGCGGCGACGCATAGTTTCCTCTGGGGCTCGCCCACGGATCTCGGCCAGAAGTAAGCCATGGAAGCTTTG
>RFQN01000119.1 GCA_009924965.1 Verrucomicrobiota bacterium | reverse complement strand
GCTAGGTCGTGACGCCGTCCCGACCCTACCCAAGGCAGAACTAGGGCAGCACACGGTGCTGCCCCTATCCGAGGCAGATGGCACAACCCCTTGTCACCTTGTCCCCGTGTCCCCTTGTCCCCTCAGGACAGCACTTAGTGCTGTCCTGATTTACGTCAGTATCTGCTTCACTACCTTCGCCGGGACGACGCCGACGAGCTTCTGGTCCAGGCCTTGGTACTTGAAGAGGAGCTTGTCGTGGTCGATGCCGAAGCGGTTGAAGATGGTGGCGTGGAGGTCGCGCACGTGGACGGGGTCCTTGACGATGTTGTACGAATACTCGTCGGTCTCGCCGTAGGTCATGCCTCCTTTGACGCCGGCGCCGGCCATCCAGATGCAGAAGTTGCGTGGGTGGTGGTCGCGGCCGTAGTTGGTCTTGGTGAGCGTGCCCTGCGAGTAGACGGTGCGGCCGAATTCGCCGCCCCACACGACGAGGGTGTCGTCGAGCATGCCGCGGCGCTTGAGGTCCTGGATGAGCGCCCAGGCGGCTTGGTCGATGTCCTTGCACTGCGCCTTGATGTCGTTCGGTAGGTTGCCGTGCTGGTCCCAGCCGCGGTGGAAGATCTGCACGAAACGCACGCCGCGCTCGACGAGGCGGCGCGCCGTGAGGCAACTGTTGGCGAAGGTGCCGCGGTCACGGGAGTCCGGGCCGTAGAGGTCGAAGGTCTCCTTCGTTTCCTTGGAGAGGTCGGCCAACTCGGGCACCGAGGCCTGCATACGGAAGGCCATCTCGTACTGCTTGAGGCGCGTGGCGGTCTCGGGGTCGCCGACCTGCTGGTAGGTCAGCTCGTTGAGCTCGTTCAGGCCGTCGAGCATCTTGCGGCGGGTCTCGCGGCTGACGCCGTCGGGGTCGCGCAGGTAGAGCACGGGGTCACCGGCCGAACGGAAGGTCACGCCCGAGTACTGCGTCGGGAGGAAGCCGGCCGACCAGAGGCGGGCCGAGATGGCCTGCACGTTGGCGCCAGGGTTGGAATGGCGGGCGTGGAGCACCACGAACGTCGGAAGGTCCTCGTTCATGCTGCCGAGGCCGTAGGATAGCCAGGAGCCGAGCGAGGCCTTGCCCGGGACCATATTGCCGGTGTAGGACAGCATGTTGGCGGGCTCGTGGTTGATGGCCTCCGTGTTCATCGTCTTGATGACGCAGATGTCGTCGGCCATCTTGGCCGTGTACGGGAGGATGTCGGAGATCCAGGTGCCGCCTTGGCCGTATTGCTTGAAACCATGGACCGACGGGGCGACGGGGAAGCGCGCCTGGCCGGAGGTCATGCCGGTGATGCGCTGGCCGTTGCGGATGGACGCGGGGAGGTCCTCGTTGAAGCGCTTTTCGAGCTCGGGCTTGTAGTCGAAGGTCTCGAACTGCGACGGCGCGCCGATCATCGAGAGGTAGATGCAGCGCTTGGCCTTGGCGGGGAAGTGCTGGGCGCCCGGCAGGCCGGCGGCCTGGGCTTGCGCGGCGAGCGACTTACCCAGCAAGGAGCCGAGGGCGATGCCCCCGAGGCCCATGGCGTTCTGGCGGAAGAACTGCCGGCGGTTGAGGCGGAAGTTGTGTTCGACGGCGTCGAAGGGATGCATGGTGGGATTATTTGTTAAGGGTTTCGTCGCGGTTGAACATCTGCGAGCAGACGAGCGTCCAGGCGGCCACTTCGGCCGGCGGTAGCTTCGGGTCGGCGGGCTTCTCGCCGGACTTCAGGAGCTTGGCGGCTTCGGCCGGCTTGGCGGCGTAGTCGGCGCGGAAGGCGGCGAGCGACTTCGCGAAGATCTGCTGTTCCTTGGCGGTGGCTGGACGCGAGAGCATGAGCAGGCTCAGTTGGTCGATGCGGGCGGCATCGTTCGGCTGTTCCTTGAGCAGCTTTTCCGCGAGCACGCGGGAGGCTTCGATGAACTGGACGTCGTTGAGCAGGTTGAGCGACTGCAGCGGGCTGTTGGAGCGTTCGCGACGCGTGCAGAAGACCTCGCGCGAGGTAGCGTCGAAGTTGAGCATCATCGGATGCGGGGCCGAACGCTTGAGGAACGTGTACATCGACCGGCGGTAGAGTCCGTCGCCCTTGTCCGCGGTGTAGAAGCGGGTGTTGCTCTGGGTCATCGCCACGTCGCTCCAGATGTTCTCCGGCTGGTAAGGGCGGGCGGACGGGCCGCCGACCTTCTTCACCAGCAGGCCGGCCGTCGAGAGGGCCAGGTCGCGCACGACCTCGGCGTCGACGCGGTAGCGCGGACCGCGGGAGAGCAGGCGGTTCTTGGGGTCCTTCTCGAGTTTCTCAGGCGAAGTGGCGCCGGACTGACGATACGTTTCCGACAGCACGATCTGACGGACCATCGCGCGGAGGTCCCACTTCTTGGCGACGAACTCCGTGGCGAGCCAGTCCATGAGCTCCGGGTGCGTGGGCTTCTCGCCCATGATGCCGAGGTTCTCGGTGGTTTCGGAGAGGCCCGTGCCCATGAACTGATACCAGAGGCGGTTCATGGTGACGCGGGCGGTCAGGGGGTTGCGGCCGTTGACGAGCCAGCGGGCTAGGTCGAGGCGGTTGGCGGACTTGCCTTCGACCTTGAGCTCAGGGAGCACGCGGGGCGTGCCGGCGCTCACGGTCTCCTGCGGGTCGGTGTACTGCCCGCGGCGCAGCACCTTGGCGGTGGCGGGCGTGGCGTTCTCCTTCATGATGAGCGTCATCGAGCCGCGGTTCTTGATGGCGTCGATGTCGTTGGTCGTCGTCTTGATCTTGGCGAGGACGGTCTGGTCGGACTTATCGATGCGGCGGTCGTAATAGCTGCGGAGCAGGGCGACCGTGGCGGCCGTTGCCTTGGCGCCTTCTTTGCCGAGGGCCGCGCGTAGTTCCGGGACCTTGCCCAAGGTGGCGATGTCGCCCGCGTCGACGAGGGCGGGGATGATGTTGGCCGAGGCCAGGACGATGTTGGTCGCGCCGGCGTTGCTGCGTGTGCCGTAGCGGAACGGTACCTTGGTGCGGATGGTGGCGTTGGCGGGCAGGGTGTTGTTGTCGACGATGTTCTGCTGCAGGTCGCCATCGATGTAGAACTTCACGCCGTCGGCCTTGCCGGAGCCGTCGTAGGTCACGATGACTTCGACTTCCTTGTTCACCGGGATGACGCCGGCCGAACGCACCTTGAGGGCTTGGTTGGGCCAGGTCTGGATGATGTGCATCGCGGGGTTGCCGTTCTCGATCCAGAAGTCCCAGCCGCGGAAATTATTGGCCTCATCCATGCGCGCCAAGACAGCGCCGTTGACGGTCTTCAGCATCTTGAGGCGGACCTGTACGGCCCAAGCCTGGGTCTTCTCGAAGTCGCCGAGGGTCTCGTGTTCATAGGCGGACGAACCGTCGAGGACGAAGCCGCCTTGCTTCTTGTTGTAGGCCGGCTTGCCGATGGCTTTGGCCTTCAGGGCGGGGCCGCTCGGGGTCTTCACCGTCATCGGGGTGGCAGCGTCGAACGACCAGCCAGCGGGGAGTTCCTTGGCCACGATGGAAGCTGGGTTGGCCTGGGCGCGCCACGCGGCGAATTCCTTATCGGCCTTGGCCTTACGGGCAGCGTCTTCCTTCTTTAGGTTGGCCAAGACGGTCTCCAACTCGGCGAGCTTGGCGCGGTCCTCGGGGCGCGGCACGAGCATGGACGGCGGGTGGTTGGCGTTATTACCGTCGAGCGCCGACATCGGGGTGTTCCGGAAGAACGCGGCCATCGAGTAGAATTCCTTTTGGCTGATGGGGTCGAACTTGTGGTCGTGGCACGCCGCGCACCCGCTGGTCAGGCCGAGCCAGACGGCGCCCAGGGTCTCGACCTGGTCCTTGGCGTAGTTGGTCATGACCTCTTCGGCGATCGCGCCGCCCTCACCGGTGGTCGGCAGGCAGCGGCAATAGCCGGTCGCGACGAACTGCTCGAGCGTGGCGTTGGGCAGGAGGTCGCCGCCGACCTGTTCGATGGTGAACTGGTCGAAGGGCATGTTCGCCTTGAAGGCGTTGATGACCCAATCGCGGTAGGGGTAGATGTTGCGGGCGTTGTCGATGTGGATGCCGTGGGTGTCGGCGTAGCGCACGGCGTCGAGCCAATGACGGGCCATCTGTTCGGCGTGCTCATCGGTCTTGAGCAGGCGCTCGACGGCCTTCGCGTAGGCATCGGGGGAGTTGTCGGCGAGGTAGGCGCGCAGTTCTTCGGGCGTGGGCGGCAGGCCGGTGAGGTCGAGGTTCAAGCGACGGAAAAGGCGCTCCTTGGCTTCAGGGCCATTGGGCGCGAGTCCGTTCTGGGCGAGCTTAGCGGCGACGAAGGCGTCGATGGGCGACTTAGCCCAGCCGGTCTTATCGGCCGGCGGCGTCGGGCGTTGGGGCGGCAGGAAGGCCCAGTGCTCTTCGTACTTGGCGCCTTCATTCACCCAGCGGCGCAGCAGTTCGATTTCAGCCGGCTTGAGTTGCTTATGCGTCTCGGGCGGCGGCATGACCTCGTCGGGGTCCTTGTTGAGGATGCGTTTCAGCAACGGCGACTTATCGGCCGAACCCTTGACGATGACCACGTCGCCGCTCTTCGCCGGTTGGAAGGCGAACTCCGCGCGGTCGAGGCGCAGCTTGGCCTTGCGCGAGCCCGAGTCAGGCCCGTGGCAGTGGTAGCAATATTCCGAGAGGATGGGCTGGATGTCTCGATTGAAGGACACGCCATCGGCGGCCAGCGCGGTCAGCGGGGCGAGCAGGAGCAGGGTAAGTCGGGACGACATGGGCAAGGGGTGTGACCAACCTAGGGGGCAGGGGGTTCCCTGCAACCCTGCTCAACAAAAAACCCCTCATACGAGGGGTTTTGCACCAGCCAGTAGGATTATTACTTTACAGGAGAATAATCCGTGGGGACCAGGAACTCGGACTTCACGCCGTCCTTGATCGTCAGGGAGCCACCGGCCTTCTTCTCGGAGGCTTCCTTGGCGGCCACCCAAGCCGGGTCGGCGCGGAAGGCATCGAAGCTGGCCTTGGCGGCGTCCGCGGACTTGTGGGTCAGGAGGTAGATCAGGGTGTTGCCGGC
>RFQN01000118.1 GCA_009924965.1 Verrucomicrobiota bacterium | reverse complement strand
CGCTCGTTCCATGGACGCTTGGACGAGAGGGCGGCGTCGGTGAGGAGCGCCACGTCGGCCGGACGCAACGACTGCGAGGCCATGGCGAGGCGAATCGGGTCAAGGCCTTCGAGCTTGAGCGAGGTCACCGCGATGCGGTTCTTCGCGAGGACTTCGAGGACGGCCATGCGGAGGTTGCCCGGGAGCTTGGCGTAAGCGGCTTCGATGGCTTCCTTGATGCGCGGGGTGGCTTCCCACTCGGCGGGGATGAAGTACGGGCCACGGTCGTCCGGGCGAGTGCTCCACCAATCCTTGTAGTTCCAGGGCTTCTCGACGTGGTAGAGGCGGGCGAGCGCACCGATGGCGCCGGCGCGCTGGTCGGCGTCACCCGAGACGCTGAGGGCGATGAGGCCGTCCACCGAGTCCTTGGTGTGGATCAACTGTAGGGAGCGGAAGGCGATGTAGCGCTTGGCCGGGTCCTTGGCGGCTTCGACCAGCGGCTTGGCGTTGGCGAGGTGCTCGAGGGCATGGATCGCGGTGTGCGGCAGGCGGTAGTGCGCGCCTTCTTCGAGCTTGGCCTCATCGACGGGCCAGGCGGCGGCGGCATCGACGATGGCGGCGGCGGCGTCCTTGGCGCCGAGACGCTGGAGGCCGATGAGGGCCTGCAGGCGGACGCGCGGGTTGGCGTCCTTCAGGGCGTCGATGAACGGCTGCACCGGCACGCCGGCGAGCTCCGTGGTGCGGTCAGCGAGGGCGCGCAAGGCGAACTCACGGACGGCGTCGTCCTTGACGAGGCCGACGAGGCCCGGGGTCGAATCCTTACCGAGCATCTGCTTGTAAGTGAAGATCGCGGCGACGCGGTGGTAGAGGTGGCCCTTGCCTGCGGCGATGGCAAGCACAGCGGGCGCGAGGTCGACCTTCTTGAGGTCGATCAGGCGGCGGGAGGCCTCGAGGCGCTGGACGGCGCTGTCGGAGGTGAGCAACTGGACGAGCGCGGCGTCGGCCACCTTGGTGACGTCGACATACTTGTTCGGGGTCACGCCCGTGGCGACGACCTGCTGGATCATGCCCTGCTGCTTGCCCTTGCCGAGGTAGCTGAAACCACCGGCGCGCCAGTCGGCGATGTAGAGGCGGGAATTGCCGTCCACGTCGATGTCGGTCGCATGCGGGACCTTATGGAAGGTCTGCTGCTGGGCGACGAAGGTCGCTTCGAACGGCTTGATGGGGTGGTTATGGATCGTGCCCGTGGTCCAATCGCAGGTGAAGAGCGTCTCGCCCCAACCCTTCGGGAAGCCCGGCTCGCTGAGGAAGAGGCCACCGGTGCCGGAACCGCCACCGTAGTCGGCCAGCGGGCGGGCGGTTTCGTCGTCGAAATTCTTATACAGGCGAGGATAGCCCGGGTTGGCGAGGGACGTGAAGTGGTGGAAGCGCGTGTTCCAGCCCTTACCGTCGTTCGTGTTGTCGCGGGAGAAGAGGTCGAGGGTCGGCGTGATCGCGATGTCGCAGATGTTGCGGGTCATCTCGGTGTAGATCTCCAGTTCCGTGCCGTCGGGGCGGACGCGCATGACGCCGCCGCCGTAAAGGGTGACGCGCTTCTTGTCGCCCAGGCCGATGGCGCCATCGTTGTCGCGGACGAGGCCCGCGCCGAAGTCGCCGACGGCGATGTAGAGCCAGCCGTCGATGCCCATGCGGCAACCGTTGGTGGTGTGGTCAGCGCCACGCGGGTGCTCGATGCCGCCGCCGAGGCCATCGACGAGCAGCGTGCGCTCCGTGGTGTAGTCGGCCTTACCGTCGCCGTCCTTGTCCTGGAACTTGGAGAGGAAGGGCGGGTGGACGAGGTAAAGGACGCCACCGACGAAGTGGCCACCGCGCGGGCTCTCGACCTTGGTGTACTCGATCATCACGTCGGCCTTACCGGCGCCCTGGGTATCACGGGCGAGGAGGATGCGCCCCATGCCCTTGGTATGGCCCAAGGAGCCGTTCTTGTCGGAAGAGATGTAGATGTCTCCGTTGGCGGCCGCGGAGACGGCCGTCGGGTAGATTTCGGGCTCCTGCGCGGTGCCGACGAATTCGCGGATGGTGAAGCCTTCGGGCACCGCATGAGCAGCGGCAGCGGCGAAGAACAGGAGGCTCAGGGTAGGACGTACCATAGGATGCGGGGTGTGAAGGTGTAGATGTAGGGTTTTCGGTGCTTGTTCCAAGCGGGAACGACAAAAGTCCTCCCAAGGAGGGCTTGCTCGAGCGATAAACAGGCCTAACCCTCGGATTATGCCTGCCGCCCTGCCCACGCTTTTTCCCCGGCCACGGGAATTGAGCCTGCACGACGGTCTCTGGAAGGTGCCCGGACAGGCCTTGGACTCCCTCCCGGCAACCATCACCGAGTCACAAGCGGCTTTGGCCGCGGGTCGTCAGGGTGTCATCCAGGTCACGCAGGATACGCACCTCCTTCCGGACCACTACACGCTGGAAATCACGGCGACCAGCGTCCACCTCCGCGCCCGCGACGCGGCCGGCGTGCTCTACGGGATGCAGACGCTGCGTCAGCTCCACGCGCAGCACCCAACCGCCTTGCCCTGCCTGGTGATCGCAGACGGCCCCGACCTTGCGGTGCGCGGGTTCATGCTCGACGTCTCGCGCTGCAAGGTGCCGACCCAAGCGGAACTGCTCGACCTCATCCGCGCGCTCGGCGCCCTGCGCGTCAACCAACTGCAGCTCTACGTCGAACACACCTTCGCGTTCGCCGGCCATGAGGACGCCTGGCAGGAAGCGTCGCCGCTCACGCCCACGGAGTTCCGCGCGCTCGATGCCGCCTGCGCCGACGTCGGCATCGAACTCGTGCCGAACCTCAATACCTTCGGGCACATGGAACGCTGGTTGCGCCACCCGCGCTACCGCGCGTTGGCCGAGTGCCCGCAGGGCTGGATTCACCCATTGACCGGCCAGTTCAAGGAATTCCCCGGCACGCTCAAGCCCGACGACGCTTCGCTCGACTTCGTCTCCGGCCTGCTGGACGACTACCTCCCCTGCTTCCGTAGCCGTCAGGTGAACCTCGGCGGCGACGAACCTTGGGAGCTCGGGCAAGGCTTCAGCAAAACCGCCGTGGCCGCGCGCGGCAAACACCGCGTCTACCTGGAGCACCTGCGCCGGCTGTGCGCGCTCGCCACGAGCCGCGGACGCACCCCGCAGTTCTGGGGCGACATCCTGCTCGAAGACCTCGCGCTCGCACAGGAAGCCCCGACCGACGCCACTCCCGTCGTGTGGGGCTACGACGCCGGGCATCCCTTCGCGGCGCAATGCGGACGTCTGCAGGAACTCGGCCGTGCCTACCTCGTCGCGCCTGGGACGAGCGCTTGGCAAAGCTTCACCGGCCGGCTCGACAACGCGCTCACCAACCAAGCCGAAGCCGTCGGCGCCGCCATCCGCCACGGCGCGCGCGGCGTGCTTGTGACCACCTGGGGCGACAACGGCACTCACCAACCCTGGCCGACCGCGTGGCTGCCGATGGCCGCGGGCCTCGCGCAGGCTTGGAGCCACGCAACCAACCAGACCGTCGACGCGCCCGCCGCCTGCCAAGTCCTCGGAAACCTCACGACCACCGACGCCCAGGCCACGGCCGCAGCCCTCGCGCATCTCGGCCGCTTGGACAACCAGATCGCCAAGGCCAACCGCAACAAGAGCCTGAGCTGGGATTTCCTCACGGCGCAGCCCGACGCTTTGGCTGGCTTTGTCGCGGGCGTATCCGCGGAAGAACTCAATCGGTCGCTCGCCTACCTCGAAGCGGGCGCCGACCTGGTCGCCGCCATCCGCGACGACCGCGTCCGCTCCGAACTCTCCGTCGGCCTCGAGTTAGCTCGCGCCGGCCTGCTACGTGCCACGGGTCGTCCGCTCGACGTCCCCGCCGCCCGCGCGCTCAGTGCGCGCTTTGAGCAATGCTGGCTTGCCCGGGCGCGCCGCGGCGGCCTCGCCGAAAGCGTCGCTGGCCTGCGCTTAAGCTAAAGCCTACTTCGCGGCCGGGGCTTCCTTCGCCGACGCCGGCAGGGCCGGAGTGGCATCGCCCGAAGTCACCGTCGTGCGGCCAGCCGCCTGGTTCTGCGTCACCTGCAGGTAGCCGCCTCGGACGACCGCTTTGGTATAAGCCGCATCCTTGGAGAAGTTCACGTAGGAAACCTCCGCGGAGCCGCGCGGGCACGTCACGGTGAGGACCTGCTCACCGGCTTCGTTGCGGCTCAGGCGGACTTCCACGGTGCCAGCGACATACTTCACCAACCCCACGTCGGTCCGCACCACGCACACGCTGCGGGCGCTCAACCAGCCCGTCTCGAGGTCGAGCCCGCCCCGCTGCAATTCCAGTTCGACGATCGAGTAGCCGCGCTCGTAGTTGCCGTCGCCCGTCTCGACGCGGAAGGGATTGCTGTAGCCTTCAGGTTCACCGAGCAGGGTCAGGAAACGCAGGCCGGAATTTTCGCGGACCGTGCCCGCAACGCCATTGAAGAGGCTGAACGAAGCCGCCGCGGCCGCCGGAGTCTCGATCGTCGTACCGCGTTCCGTGTAGGAAGCGACCTTCAGCAGCGCGACCTTATTGGCCGGGCTGCGCAGGATGACGGAACCCTTGGCCGGAGCCACGAGGGCCAAGCCATCGTGCAGGCCCGAAGCCGCCTTCTCGGCCGGGGCGTAGGGCGACCCCGAGCAACCGGACAGCAAGCTGAGCGAGGCCAGAGCAGAAAGGGCGAGGAACGAGCGCATGACGTCTTATGAGAACCCCCGCGGCCGGAGGCAATCCGACTCTAGGCGAAAATCTGTCGCCCGCCGGGTTGACTACACCCACGGACGGCATGGAATGGGCGGACCCCGCGCACGTGTTGCCCACGTCCCCCACCCGATTGCTCCTGCTCAGCTTGGCCTGCGCCTGGGCGCATGCGTCGCTGCGGGCTGCGGACACCCCGGTCATCGGCGCGCCCGATGTGCCCAGCGCGCCGGCCCCTGCCCCCAAGGTGCCCGACCAGAGCGACGACGCCCTCTTCGCTGGCCTCGTCCCGCACCTCCAGCTCACCATCACGCCCGAGAACATCGCCAAG
>RFQN01000117.1 GCA_009924965.1 Verrucomicrobiota bacterium | reverse complement strand
TATGTCGCAGCCTCTGACCAAAGTCGGCATCGTCGGCGCCTCCGGGTACACCGGGGAAGAGCTCGTCCGCGTCCTCGCCCGTCACCCCCATGTCCAGCTCGCCGCCGTGTGCTCCCGCACCCTGGCCGGCAAGGCCGTGGCCGACGAGATCCCGCGCCTGCGCGGCATCGTCGACGCGGGGTTGCTCTTCTCGGCTTCCTCGCCCGCCGATTGCGCGGCCTCCGACGTCGCCGTCTGGTTCCTGGCGCTGCCGCACGGCGTCGCCGCGGAATACGCCCAGCCGCTGATCGCCGCCGGCAAGCGCGTGCTCGACCTCTCCGCCGACTTCCGTCTGCGCGACCTCGGCCTTTACAAGAAGTATTACGGCCACGACCACCCGGCCCCGGCCCTCGCCGCCGCCGCCCGTTACGTCGTGCCGGAGCTCCAGCGTGACGACAGCTGGAAGCAGGCGGCGCTCATCGCGTGCCCGGGCTGCTACCCCACGAGCATCCAGGTGCCGCTCGTGCCGTTGCTGCGCGCCGGCCTCCTCAAGCCCGAGCCCGGCCGTGTGGTCATCAATTCCTACAGCGGCGTCTCCGGCGCCGGCAAGAAGGCCGACGTCGGCTACCTGTTCTGCGAGCGCGACAGCTCCATCAAGGCTTACGGCCTCCCGGGACACCGTCATATCGCAGAGATCGAGGAGCAGTTCGGGGCCGCCGCCGGCCAGCCCGTCGTCGTGCAGTTCAACCCGCATCTCGCGCCCATGCACCGCGGCATCGCGACGACGATCGTCGTACCCGCCGCCGGCGTCACGGCCGCGCAGGTCGAAGCCGTCTGGCAACAGGCCTATGCCGGCCGCCCGTTCGTCACCGTGCTCAAGTCGGGTGATTTCCCGGACACCGCCCACGTGGCCAACACCAACCGCGTGGCGATGTCGGTCGTCGCCGACCCGCGGACGGGCAACCTCATCATCACCTCGGTGATCGACAACCTCCTGAAGGGCGCCGGCGGCCAGGCCGTGCAGGCGTTGAACCTCCTCATGGGTTGGTCCGAAACCGCCGGCCTCCGCTAAGTTTTCCATGTCCATCGACTTCACGAACGACTCCCCCGGCGTCACGGACGTCCCGGGTTTCCGCGTCGGCGCCGCCGGCTGCGACATCCGCAACAAAGGCCAGGATCGCCTCGACTTGGCGCTCATCGTCGCCGACCAGCCTTGCGCCGCCGCCGGCGTCTTCACCACGAACGACGTGAAGGCCGGCCCCGTGCGCATCTCGCAGGCCACGCTGCTGTCCTCCCAAGGCCGCGTGCGCGGCGTCATCGCCAACAGCGGTAACGCCAACGCCTGCACCTCGGCCCAAGGCGACGCCGATGCCGTCCGCATGGCCCAGCTCGGGGCCGAAGCCGCCGGCCATGCCGGTGAAGCCTTCCTCGTCTGCTCGACGGGCCGCATCGGCGAGCTCCTCCCGATGGCGAAGGTCGCCGCCGGGGCCGCCGCCGCCGCCGCGCGCCTCTCGCGCGACGCCGCGGAAGGCGTGCGCGCCGCCAACGCCATCCTGACTTCCGACACGCGTCCGAAGACCTGCACCGCACGCTTCACCTGGCAGGGCAAGACGGTCACCGTCGCCGGCTTCGCCAAGGGCGCCGGCATGATCGAGCCCAACATGGCCACGATGCTCGCGTTCGTCTGCACCGATGCCGCCGCTGAGCCGGCCTTCCTCAAGACCGCGCTCAAGGCCTCGGCCGACCAGTCGTTCAACTGCGTCAGCGTCGACGGCGACATGTCCACCAACGACACGGTCATCCTCCTCGCTTCGGGCGTCGCCCAGGTGCAGGTCGGGCCCGGCGCGCCGGCCGAACTCACCCGCCTCTTCCAGGAGGCCTTGGACCGCGTCTGCTTCTCCTTGGCGGAGAAGATCGTCGGCGACGGCGAGAAGATCACCAAGGTCGTCTCCGTCGAGGTCTCCGGGGCTCGCAGCCGGGCGGACGCCGAAAAGATCGCGCGCGCCATCGGCAACTCGCTGCTCGTCAAGTCGTCCTGGTTCGGCGAAGACCCGAATTGGGGCCGCTTGGCCGACGCCGCCGGCTACGCCCGCACCGGCTTGGACGAGGCCAAGCTGGATATCCATTACGAGGACGTCCCTGCGGTCTTGGCGGGCCGCCCGTTGCCCGAGAACAAGCCGAAGTGGAAGGAAGTCGTGAAGGCCCGCCAGTTCCGCGTGCGCTTGGACCTGCATTTGGGCGACGCCCAGTTCCGCCTGCTCGCTTCCGACCTGACGGACGGTTACGTGAACTACAACAAGAGCGAGTAAGGGCCTATTTTCCGTTTGCTCGCCCCGCCAGTCCGCTGACACTTCCCGTCCGTCTGATGAGCACGCAAGCCGCGCACAACAAATCCGAGGTCCTTCTCGAGGCCCTCCCTTACATCCAGAAGTTCCGTGGCTCCACCTTCGTGGTGAAGTACGGCGGCAGCTTCATGGACGACCCGAATCCCGAAGGCCGCGACCGCGTCGCCACGGACATCGCCTTCCTGGCGGCCGTCGGCATCCAGGTCGTCGTCGTGCACGGCGGCGGCAAGGCCATCACGCGCGCCATGGACAAGGCCGGCATCAAGTCCGAGTTCCGCGGCGGCATGCGCGTCACCGACGCCGCCACCGTGAAGATCGTCGAGGAGACCCTCAACGGCGAGATCAACGGCCAGATCTGCGAATCCCTCAAGGCGCGCGGCGCCAACCCGCTCGGCATGCCCGGCAACCACGTCAACCTGTGCGAGAAGCTCATGGGGACGGACGAGCAGGGGAAGCCGTGCGACATCGGTTTCGTCGGCGACATCAAGTTCGTGAAGACGAAGCTGATCAAGAAGGCCCTCGCGGACGGACACCTCCCGGTGGTTTCTCCCATCGCCTTGGACGCCGACGACCAGGCTTACAACACCAACGCCGACGTCGCCGCCGCCGCCGTCGCCAACTCGCTCCGTGCCCGCCGCCTCATCTTCATGAGCGACGTCCCCGGTTTGCTGGCTGACCCGAAGGATCCCTCCACGCTCATCACCACGCTGAAGGTCAGCGAAGTCGACGAGCTCAAGCGCAAGGGCGTGATCGCCGGTGGCATGATTCCTAAGGTCGACAGCGCCGTGAAGGCCCTGAAGGAAGGCGTCCGTCGCGTGCACTTCATCGATGGCCGCGTGCCGCACGCCTTGTTGCTCGAAGTCTTCACGGACAAGGGCATCGGGACCGAAATCGTCCACGGCTGATGAGCGCGGAATCCGCAGACCCGACCGCCGCGCTCTACGAGCAGCACTTGGCGCGCAATTACGGCGCTCCGCCCGTCACCTTGGTGCGGGGCGAGGGGTGCCGCGTCTGGGACGCCACCGGCAAACCTTATCTCGATTTCGCTTCCGGCATCGCCGTGAACGCCTTGGGCCATGCCCATCCCGTCTGGGTCCAGCGCGTGTCCGCGCAGGCCGCGAAGCTCGTCCACGTCAGCAACCTCTACCGCAACGAGCCGCAAGGCCGTCTGGCGGCCGCGCTGAGCCGTTATTGCGGCCCCGGGCGGGCCATCTTCTGCAACAGCGGGGCGGAGGCCAACGAAGGCCTCCTGAAGCTCGCGCGTCTGCATGGCCTGCGGAAGTCCGGCACCGAAGGCGCCTGCATCGGCGTCGTCGTCGCCGAGAAGGCCTTCCATGGCCGCACCTTTGGCGGCATGTCCGCGACGCCGCAGGAGAAGATCCAGAAGGGCTTCCGTCCGTTGCTGTCCGGGTTCACCGCCGCGCCGCTCAACGACCTCGCTGCTTGGGACAAGGCCATCGACGCCAAGACCACCGCGGCGGTGCTCGTCGAGACCATCCAAGGGGAGGGCGGGGTGTTCCCGGCCACGCCGGAGTTCCTCCAAGGCCTGCGCAAGCTTTGCACGGAGCGGAACGTCCTGCTGATGATCGATGAGATCCAGTGCGGCATCGGCCGGACCGGTGCTTTCTTCGCTTTCGAACGGGCCGGCGTGAAGCCGGACGCCATCGCCATGGCCAAGGGCCTGGGCGGCGGGTTCCCCATCGGCGCGATCTGGATGGCACCGCCGCATGACGACCTCTTCCAAGCCGGCTCCCACGGCACGACCTTCGGGGGCGGCGCTTTGGCGGCCACGGCTGGCTTGGCCGTCCTCGAAGTCATCGAGTCCGAGCAGCTCCTCGCCAAGGTCACCGCGCAGTCGCCGGCTTGGCATGCCGCCTTGCGCGGCCTCGTGGCCCTGCGCCCCGACCTCGTGAAGGAAGTCCGCGGCGCCGGCTACATGGTCGGCGTCATCCTCACCATCGACCCGGTCCCGGTCGTCACCGCCTTGCGTGACGCGGGCCTGCTGACCGCCCCGGCGGGCGGCGTGGCTGTCCGGTTGCTGCCCCCGTTGGTGGCCACCGAAGCCGAGTTGGCGGAGTCCGTGGCGGTCCTGACGAAGGTCTTGCGCGACTGGAAGGTCGCCTAGGCCTTCCGGGCCTTATTTTCCGCTGTCCAAGCAGGCGACTCTGCCTATCTTCAACCGCTTTCCGAGATGCGTCACTTCCTGAAGGAGACCGACCTTTCCGCCGCCGAGATCGCGTCGGTGTTCGCCCAAGCCGCCGCGCTGAAGGCCGGCCGTGGCCGCACGACCGCCGCGGACCTCGCCCGCCAGTCTTGGGGCCTGATGTTCTTCAAGAAGAGCACCCGCACCCGCGTCTCCTTCCAGGTCGGCGTTCATGAGCTCGGCGGCCTGCCCGTCATGCTCAACGCCGACGACCTGCAGCTCTCGCGCGGCGAGACCGTGGCCGACACCGCCAAGGTCCTCTCGCGTTACCTGCACGGCATGGTCATCCGCTGCCACGAGCATGCCCTCCTCGAGGAGTTCGCCCGCTGCGGCACGATGCCCATCGTCAACGCGCTGTCCGACTTCCTGCATCCGTGCCAGTTCATGACGGACATGTTCACGCTCGCCGAGCGCTATGCGCCGGGCCGTCCGGAACAGTATGCCGCTTCGCTCAAGGGCAAGAAGATCGCCTTCCTCGGCGACACCGCCTGCAACATGGCGAACTCCTTCGTCCTCGGCGGCGCCGCCC
>RFQN01000116.1 GCA_009924965.1 Verrucomicrobiota bacterium | reverse complement strand
GACTTCGGCCGCAGCTTCAAGCGGCACGTCAAGAACTGGTACACGCGCAACTCGTCCCTCTTCGAGCAGTATGGCATCCGCTACATCGGGCCCATCGATGGGCACGACCTGCCGACGCTCGAGAAGTACCTGCGCTTCTGCAAGGACGCCAAGGGGCCCGTGCTCCTGCACGTGCGCACCGAGAAAGGCCGCGGCCTCGGCGCGGCGCTGCAGAACCCCGAGAAGTTCCACGGCACGGGGGCGTTCGATCCGGAGACCGGCGACAGCCTGGCCACCGGCAAGCCCGGTGCGCCGAAAGCCTGGCAGGATGTCTTTGGGGCCTTGCTGGTCCGCGAGGCGAAGGCCGACGCGAAGGTGGTCGGCATCACCGCCGCCATGCCTTCCGGCACCGGCCTCAGCCAGCTGAAGCAGGCGTTGCCGGGTCAGTACCACGACGTCGGCATCGCGGAAGAGCACGCCGCGCTGTTCGCCGCCGGCTTGGCCGCGCGCGACCTGCGTCCGGTCTGCGCGATCTATTCCACGTTCCTCCAGCGCGCCTACGACATGGTCATCCATGACGTCTGCCTGCAGCAGCTGCCGGTGACCTTCTGCATGGATCGCGCCGGCCTCTCGCCGAGCGACGGCCCGACGCACCACGGTGTCTTCGACATCGCCTACCTGCGTTGCGTCCCGAACGTGACGCTGATGCAGCCGAAGGATGAGGATGAGCTGTCGGACATGCTGCACACGGCCCTGCGTTCCGGCGCGCCGATGTTCATCCGTTACCCGCGCGGCCCCGCCGCCGGCGTGCCCATCAAGGCGCAACCGGCGCTCATTCCTTTAGGGAAGGCCGAAGTGCTCCGCGCTGGCGTCGATGTCCAGCTCTGGGCGTTGGGTGCGATGGTGCCGGAAGCCCAAGCGCTCGCCGAGAAGTTGACCGCCGAGACGGGTTTGTCCGTCGGCGTCGTGAACGCCCGTTTCGCCAAGCCCATCGACCACGCGTTGCTCGTGGAGCAGGCCAAGGCGGCCCGTTTGCTTGTCACCTTCGAGGACGGCGCGGTCACCGGCGGCTTCGGGACAGGCGCGCTGGAGGTCTTGGCCGAACATGGCGTGCGCACTCCGGTGCTTCGCCTCGGCTGGCCCGATCGTTTCGTGGGCCATGCCACGGACGTGAAGACCTTGCGCGCGGCGCACGGCCTGGCGCCCGAGCAGATGCTGTCGGCCATCAAGACGGCGCTGAAGTGAGCGGGTAGGGGCAGCACCACGTGCTGTCCTGGGTGGTAGCGGGCTGTGGTGAGGTCCGCCCGTCTCTCGGCGAACCGACGCGACGCAGTCGCGTCCCTACCCGATACAGTTCGGACCGCGCGAGGTGCGGTCCCTGCTGGTTAATGGCATGTGCCTTAGAATTCCCAGGACACCTTCAGGCGGGCTTCGTATGGGCTGTATTCGCTGACGTTGAGGCTGCCTTTGTTGGCGGGTGCGCCGGTGAGTTGGGCCAACAGCGTGAACGAGACGGAGAAGTCGTTCTTGCGGTAGTTGATGCACGGGCCGACCTGCACGCCGGATTCCTCGAAATCCGCGCCTTCGATCCATTCGGCGGCGGCGAGGGCTTCGACGCCGATGGCCCATTCCTTATTGAGTTGGTACGACAGGCCTTGGGTGACGAACAGTTCGAACGCGTCTTCGCCGCCGCGGGTATGCAGGAGCTCGACGCCGAGGTTGGCGACATACATCCAGGGGCTGTTCTCGCCGAAGTTGTGCTGCAGGATGTATTTCGACTCCACGGTCCAGCGGTCGCGGAGATGGCCGTCATGCAGGCTGGCCTGCGAGTAGCTGCCTTCGAGGTAGAAGGCCCGGCCCCACGCATTGGTGTCAGGGTTGGCCAGCATCTTGATGTATTCGACGTTCACGCCGCGGAAGCGCAGGCCCTCGCGGTCGGCGGTGTCGAAATAGGTCTGGTCGAGCTCTAGGGCCAGCTGCTCCGTCGGGGAGAGGCCGAACTCGATTTCCGTGCGTAGATCGAAGCCGCGGTAGCGGGCGTCGTAACCAGCGCCGAGGTCTTTGCCGAAGCGGCCGGTGACGTATTGCTCGAACTCGTATTTGCCGGGCTTCAAGGTTTCGGCGAGGTAGGAGTAGCCGAACGGGTTTTCGCAGGCGTTGGCAGCGGCGGCGAGGAGCAGGCAAGGAGCGAGGGCGGAGAGGCGCATAGCAGGGTCTTTTGTTGAGAATGAGTCTCACAAGTCAAACAATAAATGAGACCTTGTCTCAATAAGGTCTCGATAAAGGTGTTGCTGGGTTGAAAGTCGCTCATGATTAGGCACTTTCGGCTCAAGCATGGCCCTGCTCATCGTCATCCCCGCCCGCAATGAAGCGGCCCGTCTCGGGGCTGGGTTGGCGCTTTTGGCCCAAAGCCTCAAGGCGCAGGGGCTGACGGATGCCCAAGTTGTCGTGGCCGACAATGGATCTACCGATGCCACGCGTGCGGTCGCCGAGGCCCATGCCAATCACTTTGCCCGTCCGCTGCAGTATCTGCGTGTGTCTGAGTCCGGCGACAAGGGCCTGGCGATTCGACGGGCGTGGGCGACGGCTCCCGGCGATTGCGACGTGTTGGCTTATTGCGACGCCGATATGGCGACCGACCCGCGGGCCTTGGGCACGGGCTACTCTTTGATCCGTGCGGGCACCTGCGAAGCCGTCGCGGGCTCCCGTTGGCACGACGACTCCGAGGTGCGTGGCCGTTCGCTCGAACGTTCCTTTCTCTCGGGGTTGCTCTCGTTCTTTTGGCGCTGCCTGCCGGGCACCGCCGTCACCGATCCTGGCTGCGGGCTGAAACTGGTGCGTCGAGATTGCTATGAGTCCCTGACTTTGCCGGAGGCCGCGCGCGGTTTTTCGTTCGGCGCGGAGGTCCTCGTCCGCCTAGCGCGGGCCGGTGGGCGTGTGCGCGAAATCCCTGTCGTCTGGACGGACGATGATGCTGGCCGCATCAAGCTTGGCCGCACGGGCCGCGAATACGCCGCCACGTGGTGGCGCTTGCTCCGGGGCTGAAGCGGACGCTTAGGCGTTGGGTGGATCCTGCGGTGGGGCCGTCGGGGTCTCAGCAATCTGCGCGCTGGTTTCCGTCGCGGGCGCGGGTTTCTGGCCGGTGACCTTGCCCCAGACCCAGCGACAGCCTTTGACGATGTATTTCCAGCCGGCGATGAAGGGGATGATCAGGAACTTGCCAAACTTGAGCAGGACCACGAGGAAAGCGCCCTTGCCGAGCAGCTTGGCGGCGGCGCCAGCGGCGACGATGCCCAAGACAGTGTATTCGGCCACGTGGTCGGTGCTGGAGTTGAAGTCCGCGTAGGTTTCGCCTGCATCGAAGTTCGCCTGGGGGATGATGCCTTCCATCGCCTGCTTGATCTCGGGCAGCTGCTTCATGTTGGCCACCGCGTTCAGGGACAGCAGGCCGCGGCGTCCGAGGCAACGGGCGTCGTAGTTCAGGGTGTCCTGGTCCGTGCCGGCTCGGACCGACGACAGGCGCTTGGCCCAGAAGATGATGTGGCGGGCCTTGTCGTAGTGGGGGTTCTCGGCCCAATCCACGCACCACAGCTCGTCGTAGCCGCGCTTCTTGCGGGCCTCGTTGATCTCCTCCTCGTGTTCATGGAAGGCCGTCAGCAGTTTCTTCGCGTCGATCTCCGCCGCGTCGTCGTCCTTCACGTAGCCGCACTTGTCGAAGGAGACGACCACGCACCAGGCGTCTTCCTGGAAGGGGTTGAAGCCCTGCGGTACGATGATGCCGTGCACGCCGGCGATCGCTTCCTTCGGGTTGCGCCAGATGTCCGAGAGGATGTAGGCCGCATCGTCCTTCGCGATGAACCGGTAGCCCTCCTTGAGCTGCAGCGTGGCCTTGGCCTCCGTCAGCGCGACCTTGCCGGCGAGCTGGGGCATTTCCTTGAAGCGCTTGGCCATCGCCAGGGCGCGATCAACCCCCTTTTTCTTCTCTTCGGCCGCAGCCTGTGCTTGGGCGGCCTCGGCGGAAACCGCCGGCTTCTCGGAGGCCGGGGCGGCTTGGGCGGTCGCGCGGTTCGGCTGGAGGCCGAGCAGCAACAGGCACGCCAGGAAGAGAGGGCGGGGCAGGGGCATGCCTAGAGCGTTTCTTCTGCTAACCGGCAGGCAATCCCAAACCCGCGGATCAGCCGCGGCGACGGTCGGGCGGGCGCGGCTTGGCCTGGCGGTCGTCGTAGAGGCGGAAGTCCACCTGGCGCTTGAAGCGGTCGACGCGGTCGACCGTCACCTGGATCGTGCCGCCGGCCATGAAGACGCGGCCGGTGCGGCTGCCGCGGAGCGCGGTCCCCGCGTCGTTCATCCGGTAGTAGTCGTCGGTCAAGGTCGACATGTGCACGAGGCCGTAGGCCTGCGAAGCGGTCAGCTCGACCATGAGCCCGTGCGGCTTGACCTCGGTGATCATGGCCTCGAAGGGGCGCTTGTCCTTGCGCTCGACCTCGCGCTCGAAGAGCTCGAGGAGCTTGATCTTCACGGAGTCGCGTTCGGCCTCGGAACTGTTGCGCTCGGTGATGGAGATGTGTTCGCAGGCGCGCACGAGTTCGCCGAGGCCCGGTGAGCGCGGGGCGTCCTTCGGCGCGGAGGGCACGCCCTGCTTGGCGATGTAGGCGTCGAAGATGCGGTGCTCGAGGAGGTCGGCGTAGCGGCGGATCGGCGACGTGAAGTGCGAGTAGTGGCGCTTGGCCAAGCCGAAGTGGCCGTCCGGGGAGGCGCGGTAGCAGGCCTGCTTGAGCGAGCGCAGCAGCTGGATGCGGATGGTGTAGCCGTCTTCGCGGGTCTTGAGGAGGGCGAGCAGCTTGACCATCTCCTTGCGCTCCGTGAGGTCGCCGACCTTGAGCCCGTCGACGGCGAGCTGGTCGCGCAGGACCTGCAGCTTCTCGGGGTCGGGTTCGTCGTGGACGCGGCAGACGTGCGGGATCTTGGCTTGGTCGAGGGCCTTGGCGACGGTCTCGTTGGCCAGGAGCATGAACTCCTCGACGAGCTGGTGGGATTCGTCGTGCTCGACCACCACGGTGCGGTCGGCCCAGCCATCCTTGTCGCAGTAGATCTTGATCTCCTTCATGTCGAGGT
>RFQN01000115.1 GCA_009924965.1 Verrucomicrobiota bacterium | reverse complement strand
TCCTCTAACGGCCATATCCGCTCAAGGCTTAATGTCAGATCTTAAATAAAGCGTTGCCATGATAAATTACACACTGGCTTGATTTTTGCCTGTAGCTCCTCAATCCGACAGCTCCCTCTTAAAATCGCGTCTTTATTGATTAGAGGGGGAGCATGAATATAAACAGATGGTTACTGAGATGGTGCAATTTGACGAAATGACGGGTGGGGATGGGCAACCCCGGCGACGCCCCCGCGGTCGTCAACCTGGTGGCCGACGGCAAGCCGGTCGGCACCCAGACGCTCAAGCTCAAGACCAACAGCCGCGGCGCCGAGAAGGTCGACGCCAAGGTGCGGCTCACGGCGGGCAAGCACGCGCTCGCGGTGACGTGGACCAACCCGCCAGCCGACCTGTCCTCCGGCAGCCGCCGCCTCGGGACCTACCGCTATCAGCTGCTCGGGCCGACCGACACGCGTACCGACCTCCAGCGCAAGTTGGCGACCTTCGCCGAAGGGAAGAAGGGCGACGAGCGCGCCCGTGCCATGGCCATTTGGTTCGTGAGCCGTTCGTTCCGCCGCCCGGCCACGTCGCTCGAAATCCAGCGCTACGCGAAGGTGTTCACGGCCGCCGAGTCCGCCGGTGGCTCTTGGGAAGCCGGCGCCCAGGCGATGATCTCCGCCGTGCTGGCTTCGCCGAAGTTCGTCTTCCGCATCGAGCAAGATGACCAGCCGCTCGCCAAGGACGCCCACCCGATCTCGGAGTTCGCCCTCGCCTCGCGCCTCAGCTATTTCCTCTGGGGGTCGATGCCCGACGAGGAACTGTTCGCGCTCGCGAACTCCGGCAAGCTGTCCGCCAACCTCGAGGCCCAGACGACCCGCCTGCTCAAGGATAAGCGCTCCCAATACCTGGTGACGGGCTTCGCGCTCCAGTGGCTCCAGACGCGCCGGCTGTCGCTGGTGACGCCCGACGCCAAGCTGTTCCCCGAGTTCGACGACGCGCTGCGCGCCTCGATGGTCAAGGAGACGGAGCTCTTCCTGTCCGAGATCGTCCGCGACGACCGCAACGTGTTCGACATCATCGACGCCGATTTCACCTACCTCGACCGCCCGCTTGCCCAGCTCTATGGGATCCGCGACATCGACTCGCGCCGGTCGGGCGACTTCGTCCGCGTGACGTTGCCGAAGGGCGAACGCGGCGGGGTCCTCACGCAAGCGAGCATCCTCACGGCGACGTCCAACCCCGACCGCACTTCTCCGGTGAAGCGCGGGAAGTGGATCCTCGAACAGATCCTCGGCACGCCGCCGCCGCCCGCGCCGGCCGATGTGCCATCGCTCGAGGGCCAGAAGCAGTTGACCGGAAACCTGCGCCAGCGTCTCGAACAGCACCGCGCCAACCCGGCTTGCGCGTCTTGCCACAACCGCATGGACGCCTTGGGCTTCGCGTTCGAGAAGTTCGACGCCATCGGCCGTAACCGCACCATGGACGAGGGCGTGCTCATCGACACGGCGGGCAAGCTACCCGATGGCCGCGCCTTCGGCGGCGCCGCCCAACTCAAGGCCGTCCTCAAGGCCGACCGCGAGAAATACGTGCGTAACCTTTCCGCCAAGCTCCTGACCTACGGCCTTGGCCGCGGCCTCGAGTTCTACGACGAGCCGGCCCTCGACAAAATGGTGACTTCGGTCGAAAAGGGCCAAAACCGCTTCTCGGCCTTGGTCATGGCGGTCGTCCAAAGCGACCCCTTCCGCCTCCGTCGCGGCACTTCGCAGGTTGAAAGCGTCCAGACCCCTCCTAAAAAGAAATAACCCCGCCCGTCATGTTTAACGAAAAAGTCCTCAGCCGCCGCACCGTCCTCAAGGGACTGGGCGTCACCCTCGCGCTGCCTTGGCTCGAGAAGATGGGCATGCAGACGAGCTGGGCCGCGGGCAATACGCCCGTCGCGCAGGCCGCGCCCAACCGCATGGCCTACGTGTACATTCCGAACGGCGTGATCACCGAAGGCTGGCGTATCCCGACGGAAGGCGCGCTGCCGGCCAAGCTCCCGCCGATCCTCAAGCCGCTCGCCGACCTTTCGAAGGATTTCTCCATCTTGTCCGGCCTCACGGCCGACAAGGCGCGCGCCCACGGTGACGGCGGTGGTGACCATGCCCGCGCGATGGCGGCTTACTTGACCGGCGCCCAGCCGCGTAAGACCGACGGCGCCAACATCAAGGTCGGCGTCTCCGTCGACCAGATCGCCGCCGCCCGCATGGGCGACCGCACGCGCCTGGCCTCGCTCGAGGTCGGCGCCGATTCCAGCAAGATGGCCGGCGGCTGCGATTCCGGCTACAGCTGCATCTACGAGTCCAACCTGTCCTGGCGCTCCGCCACCCAGCCGATGCCGAAGGAGGTCAGCCCCAAGCTGATCTTCGAGCGCCTGTTCGGTTCGGGCACCGACCTCGACCGCGTCCGCCGTGACGCCGAGCGCAAGAGCGTGCTCGACGCCGTCCGCGACGACTACCGCGAGCTCAACGTGCGCCTCGGCGCCGACGACCAGCGCAAGCTCGACGAATACTTCACCGCGGTGCGCGAGATGGAGCTCCGCATCTCCAAGGCCGGCTCGATGGCCGCGCCCAAGCTGCCCGCCGGCGTCAAGGCGCCCGTGGGCATCCCGCAGAGCTACGAAGAGCACCTGCGCCTGCTCGCCGACCTCATCGTCCTGGCCTTCCAGACCGACACCACGCGCATCTCGACGTTCGTCTTCGCCAACGAAGGCAGCAACCGTTCGTACCCGTTCATCAACGTGCGCGAAGGCCACCACAACCTCTCCCACCACGGCGGCGACCCGGAGAAGATGTCGAAGATCCAAGACATCAATATTTTCCACACCACGCAGCTGGCCTACTTCCTCAACCGCCTGAAGTCGGTCAAGGAAGGCGACGGCACGCTCCTCGACCACTCGATGATCGTCTACGGCTCGGGCAACGGCGACGGCAACCGCCACAACCACGACGACCTCCCAATCCTCCTCGCGGGTCGCGGTTGCGGTACCATCCGCCAGGGCCGCAGCATCCAATACGGCAAGGAAACGCCGCTGAACAACCTCTGGGTCTCCATGCTCAATCGCATGGACATCCGCGATGTCCAGTTCGGCGACAGCTCCGGCGAACTCAAGAAGCTGGTCTGAACGAGGTAGGGACAGCACCACTTGCTGCCCTAGCTGCCTCTAGCAAGCTCCACCCGCGGGGTGGGGCAAGGCTTCGCCTTGCCCTCCCTCCGCAGGAGGGCGCGGCAAAGCCACGCCCCACGCATATGCCTTAATCTGTAATCCGTAATCCGTACTCTGTAATCTTATCTAGTTCGCGACCCACAGTCGCGAACTAGATCAAGCCCATTTCCTCGGCCACGTAGTCGAGCTTGTGCTCCACCAAGGCGAGCTTGGCGTGCACTTCGGCGACTTCGTGTCTGAGCATGGCGTTTTCCTCCCTGAGGGCTCTGAGTTCCTCGAGGATTTCTTCGATGAGATGGTGAATGTTCATTTTTTTAAAGGTGGGTGGTCGTGCGAAGGAGGCGCCCGGCCGCTGCACGCGGCGGCCGGAGGCGGGAGCCCGCGGACGTAGGAGCGCCCGGCAGGGGAGGAGTCGACTGGTGGACTTAACGTGAAATCAACGCGTCACTCCGAGGGGCGGACGTATGTCCGTTCCTTGTCGGTAAATGCTGTTGCGCGAGGTTTTCACGAGGGCGAGGAACATCGCCAGAAACAAAAAGGCGTCAACGAGATTCTAATACAATCGGTTTTCCTGAGGGAACTCGCGGGTTTCGGCGGGGGGTGCCAGGCGTGACCGCCGGCCGCTGGGGCGGTCCGCGTCTCCCCCGCGCTTTGTGCCGAAACCTTCGGTCCCCCGCGGTGTATCCTTTCTATGCTCCGTTTTGCCGTCTCCTCCCTATTCGCCGTCGCTGCCTTCGCCGCCTCCGGCCCCAACGACTCGTCTATCGGGCCCGACTACAAGCCGGCGCCGGAGATGGCCGCCCAGCCAGGCGTGCCGAAGGGCACGATCAAGGAGTTCGTCATCGAGTCGACCGAGAGCAAGCTCTACCCGGGCATCGCCAAGAACAAGCCCGGCGAGGTCGTGCCTTACAAGCGCAAGGTCCAGGTCTACATCCCGTCCCAGTATGTCTCGGGCAAGCCGGTCCCGTTCATCGTCGTCACCGATGGGCCTTGGTACACCAAGCGGATGGCCACGGCGCTCGACAACCTCATCGCCGCCAAGCGCGTGCCCGTGCAGGTCGCGGTCATGGTCGAGTCGGGCGGCGGCGACAGCAAAGGCAGCCAGCGCGGACTCGAGTACGACACGATGTCGGGCAAGTACGCCGAGTTCATCGAGACCGAGATCCTCCCGCGCGTGGCCAAGGACTACGGCATCGTCTTCAGCAAGAACCCCGACGAGCGCGCGGCCATGGGTGGCAGCTCCGGCGCCGCCGCGGCCCTCACGATGGCGTGGTATCACCCCGAGTGGTACCGCCGCGTCCTCAGCTACTCCGGCACCTTCGTCGACCAGCAGTACCCCACGGACCCCAAGACCCCGCACGGCGCCTGGGAATACCACGAGAACCTCATCCAGAAGACCGCCAAGAAGCCGCTCCGCATCTGGCTGCAGGTCGGCGAGAAGGACAACGGCTGGGACCGCGACGAAGCCTCGTTGCACAACTGGGTCATGGCCAACGAGCGCATGGCCGAAGTCCTCGCCAAGAAAGGCTACGCCTACCAATACGTCTTCTGCAAGAAAGCCGGCCACGTCGACGGCAAGGCCGTCGCCGCCACGCTCCCCGCCGCGCTCGAGTGGCTCTGGAAGTGAGCGCTTAAGCGCGCAGAGGGTATCGGGTTGTGGGTTGAGGGTCTCGGTAGTGCTGCCTCTGGTAGGGGCAGCACCGCGTGCTGCCCTAGCTGCCTCGTCTGCCTCGGGTAGGGTCGGGACAGCACCACGTGCTGTCCTCAGGGGACAAGTGGGCACGGTGACACGGTGACAAGGGGGACACGGTGACAAGGGGTGATGCAGCAAAGAGGTCAGAGTACAGAGGACGGATTACAGAAATGAAAGATACCCACTTCCCCTTTCTGTAATAGGCATCGGGTCGGGATACGGTGCGGAGCTGCATC
>RFQN01000114.1 GCA_009924965.1 Verrucomicrobiota bacterium | reverse complement strand
TCGAATTGCCGGAAGGCACGTTGGTCGCGACCCGCGCCGAAGTCGCCAGCACCGTCCCGGTTGGCTCCGTCTTCGAGTCGTGGCCGCAGCGCGAGAACTGGGCCTTGGCCGTCCGCTATTGGCAGTCGCGGGGCATCCCCCTGCGCCACCTGGAGGAGTCGGCCAAGCTCTTCCGGCCTGCGCCGCATCGCCTGCGGAAGGTCGCCGAAGCCCGCGGCATCGAATTCTGGAATGACTCCAAGGGCACCAACTTCCATGCCGTCTACGCGGCGTTGGAGCAGTTCACCATCCCGGTTCGCTGGGTCGGCGGCGGCAAGTGGAAGGGCGGGGACCTGCAACGGTTCGCCGCGACGCTCGCGCCGCGCATCGATGCCGCCTACCTGATCGGCGAGACCGGCGTCGAGCTCCAGCGCGCGCTCGAGGCGCTCGGGAAGCCCGCCCGCTATTTCCCGTCCCTGCAGGACGCCGTGGTCGCCGCCGCCAAGGATGCGCACGGCCCGATGGCGATCCTCCTGAGCCCGGGCTTCTCCAGCTTTGACCAGTTCAAGGGCTACGCCGAACGCGGCATCGTCTTCGAACGCGCCGCTACCGCCTTGGCCAACCGCGTCTGACCTTTCCTTCACCCTTTTTTCCAACCCAAACCAAACCACACCACATCATGCGACCCATCATCACCGTCAGCGCCGTCGTGCTCCTGCACCTCTGCGTCATCGCCGTCCTCGTCGGAGTCAACGGCTGCCGTAGCACCAGCGGCTACGAGAAGGAACCCGACCTCTCCGCGTACTCCGCGGGCGCCCGCACCGCGGTTCCGGCCGCGCCGCTCGCCCCGACGCCGGGTCCGGCTCTGGTCCCCGTGCCCACCCTCGTGACCCCGAAGCCCACGAAGGTCACCCCAGTGACCCCGGCCGGCGTCGGCGGCACGCACACCGTCCTCCGCGGCGAATCGCTCTCCCTCGTGGCCAGCCGGGAAAAGGTCTCCATCGACGACCTCGCCGCCGCCAACGGCCTCTCCCGCAGCTCGATGCTGAAGGAAGGCCAGAAGCTGAAGATCCCGGCTCCGGGCGCCGCCAAGAAGGCCGCCGCGAAGACGACCGACGCGAACGGCGTTCCCGGCCCAAAGAAGGCTCCGGCCACCAACACCGCCCCGGCCGCCCCGGTGCCTGGCCTCGAGCCCTTGAAGCTCACGCGCTTGACGCCTGAAGCCGCTCCGGCGGCCCCGGCTCCCGATGCCGGCGCGCCTGCGCCTGCTCCGGCCAAGAAGTAAGCCTACGTTAGACCCGTCCCGCCGCCATGATCATCGCACCCAAACAGGAGAGCCCCCGTTTCCTCGGGAGCCACGCCTTTTGGATCGCGGTGATCGCGGCGGCGCTGGTCGGTTTCGGTCTGGTCAATCAGTATAGCGCCGGCATCTCGCTGAGCGCCAAGAACCGCACGGCGGCGTTCGAGCGCCAGCTGATGTACGTGCCCTTCGCGCTCTTGGCGGGCTGGCTCGCCTTCCGCGTGAACCTCGAAAAGATCCGCGCCTACCGCTGGTGGATCCTCGGCGCGGCCATGTTCGCGATGTTCGCGGCCCGCGTGCCCGGCATCGGCGTGACCGTCAACGGCTCCTGGCGCTGGATCGACTTCGGCTTCTTCCGCCTGCAGGCGTCCGACCTCGGCAAGCTCGCCCTCGTCATCGTCCTCGCCGACATGCTGTCGCGCCTCCAGCGCCACACCATCGAGCTCCGGCAACCGGTCTTCCGCCTCAGCACGCGGGAGCCTTATATTTTCGCCCCCGGCGGCTGGTTGGATTGCCGCGAGGGGTTCGTGAAGCCTTGCCTGCTTATCGGGTGCATCTGCTTCGGCATCGCACTGGGCCCCGACCTCGGGACCATCGTGCTCTGCGCCACGGTCGGCGGCACGATGATGTACGTCTCGGGCGTCCGCTGGAAGTACATCATCCCGACCTTCGTCGTCTGCGCGGTCGGCTTCACCATCCTCATCCTGAATTGGGGCAACCGCTTCCGCCGCTTCACGTCCTTCATGGACCCGTGGGGGCACCGCGACAACGAGGCCTATCAGCTCTTCGAAGGCATGGTGGCCTTCGGCGTGGGGGGCTTGACGGGGAAGGGCGCCGCCAACGGCCTGCAGGTCCGCGCCTACCTGCCCGAAGCGCACACCGACTTCGTCTTGGCGAACATCGGCGAGGAACATGGCCTCATCGGCACCGTCCTCGTCGCCTCGGCCTATCTGGCGATCTTCTGGTTGGCGTATCGCGCGATGCGCTTCTCGAACGACCTGTACCGCCTCAACGTCTGCTTGGGGGCGACGTTGTTCCTCGTCCTCCAAGCGCTCGTCAACATGGGCGTCGTCACCGGCCTCTTGCCGACGAAGGGCATCTCGCTGCCGTTCCTCAGCTACGGCGGCACCAACCTCGTCATCATGTCCTGCATGGTGGGTCTCGTCCTCAACTGCATCCGGGAGGCCGGCCAGCCTGCCTTCACACCGAAGGAGGCGCGCGCATGAGCCGCGTGCTGCTCGCCTGTGGCGGGACCGGTGGCCATCTCGCCCCTGGCATCGCCTTGGCTCAGCGGCTCACCGACGAAGGCCACGAGTGCCTGCTGGTGGTCAGCAGCAAGGCGGTCGATGCGCGCATGACGGCGAACTACCCGCGACTTACATTCGTCGCCGGCCGTGGTCGCGGTTTCGGGCCTGGTTGGTTCAATCGCCTGCTGTTTTTCCCCGCACTCTTGGCGTCGATTGGCTCATCCTTGAGGTTGATTCGCGGCTTTCGGCCGACCGTGCTCGTCTGTTTCGGGGGCTTCATGAGCGTAGGTCCGGCCCTCGCCTGTTGGATACGTGGTATTCCGATCGTCGTCCACGAATCTAATCGCCGCCCTGGCAAGGCCGTCCGCCTCATCGCGCGCTTTGCCCGTTCGCTGCACCTGCCGGCGGGAGTCAGGTTGGAAGGCATTCCCGCTGGCCGCCAGCACGACTCCGGCTTCCCGGTCCGGCGGGAGATCAGCCCATCTTCCAAGGAGGTCGCCCGCAAGGCGTTGGGTTTCCCGTCGACGGGAAAGCTGCTGCTTGTGGCCGGCGGTAGCCAGGGTTCCCGGGCTCTCACCAAATGGGTCGAGGCGCAATTGGCTGATTTCCCCATCCGCGGCGTGCACGTGCTCTGTTTAACCGGTCCGGGAGGGCGCGGCGGTGAGGTGCGCAGCGGCGGATCGGTCATCCGCTTCCTGCCTTTCTGCAACCAGATGGGCTTAGCCTATTCGGCGTGCGATTTGGCGATGGTGCGTGCGGGCGCAGGCACTCTCGCGGAACTCGCCGCCTGTCGTACACCGGCCATCTTGGTGCCCTATCCGTTTGCGTCCGACGACCATCAGACTGCTAACGCGCAGCATTTCGCTCAGGAGGGTGCCGCCCTTTTGGTGACTGAAGCGGATCTTGCGACGGCCAGTGATATCGTTTACGATCGTCTCTTCGACAACGCGGCGTTGGCGGCGATGCGCGACGCCCTGGCTTTGGCTGACGCCGCCAACCGCTGGGAAGAACTTTTCCAGGAAACCATCCAGCTCGCGCGCGACCCGCGCACCCCGGCCGCATGAGCGTTCCGGCCTCCGCTTGGATGCTCGGCGCCTGCGGCATGGGCGTCGGTCCCTTGGCCATCTTCCTGAAAGGCGCCGGCTGCGACGTCTCGGGCTGGGACGATGCCACCGGCAGTCCGATGGAAGCGCACCTGGCCACGGCCGAGATCCCTTTGCTCCGCGATCCGTGGGCGGCGGGCCGGGCGCCTGCCGTCGTCGGGCGTTCCAGCGCGGTCAAGCCTGGCCACCCCAGCCTCGACCTCGCCGCGCGCCATCCGGCGCGGGTCTTGCGCCGCGGCGAACTGCTCGCCGAGAGCGTGGCGTCCCGCCGGTTCGTCGCCGTGTGCGGCAGCCACGGCAAGACCACGACCTGCGGCATGCTCGTCTCCGCCTTGGCTTCGGCGGGCGCGGATTTCGGCTATGTGTTGGGCGGGCTTTTCCGCGACCCTGATTTTCCGCCGGCGCGGGCTTCGGCCACCTCTCCCTGGGTGGTCGCCGAAGTCGACGAGAGCGACGGTACGATCGGGGCCTTCTCGCCCGACGTCACGGTCGCCGTGAACTTGGATTGGGACCATCCGGATTATTATCGCGATGAGGCGGCGCTGGAGGGCGTCTTCCGCGCGCTCTTCGAGCGCACCCGCACCGCCGTCGTCATTCCCGCGGGGAATGAGCGTCTCGAGCGTCTCACGCAGGGCCTGCAGGCGCAGGTGCTGCGCGTCGGAACCGAAGGCGACTACCAGGCGTCCTTCGTGTCGGGCGACCATGCCAGCTCTCGCCTGCGCTTGGGCGGGCGTTTCCCGGCCGTGGAGGCAACCTTGCCGGTCGCCGGCGCTTTCAATCGCGCGAACGCGACAATGGCCTTGGCCGTGACGCACCTCATCACCGGTGGCTTGGTCGCCGAGCCGTTGGCCCGCTGGAGCGGCATCCGCCGTCGGCAGGACGTCCTCTTTGAACGCGCGGGCCTGCGGGTGCTCGCCGACTACGCGCATCACCCGACGGAAATCGCTGCGCTGCTGCGCTGGATCCGCGACACCCATGCCGGTCGGCTGATTGTCGTCTTCCAGCCCCATCGCCACACGCGTACGCGGCAGTATGCGACCGAGTTCCGTCAGGCCTTGCAGGTCGCCGACCATGCCATCGTGCTGCCGGTCTATGCCGCGGGCGAAGCCGCCGTCGAAGGCGGTCGTTCCGATGCGGTCGTCGCTGGCTCCTCGCTGCGCTTGGTGGAGGACCGCGCCACTTTGCCGGCCTTGCTTTCGGGCTTGGCCACGGGCGCCGAGACCGTGGTGGCCTTCGTCGGCGCCGGCGACATCGAGCGCGATGCCGAACATTACGCCAAGGTCTTGCGCGAGGAAGGCTTGCCGGCCCTGACGCAGGACCTGGGCGAACTCGTCGTCGGCAAGGTGTCCGCGGGTTGCGTCGTCCGCGCCGCCGAGCCCTTGGCCCGTCGCATCACGTTAGGCGTGGGCGGTCCGGCCCGCTGGTATGCCGAGCCCGCCACGGTGGACGACGTCGTCGTGCTCCTGCGTGCGGCCGGCCGGCTCGGCCTGCCTTATTTCGTCTTGGGTCGAGGCTCG
>RFQN01000113.1 GCA_009924965.1 Verrucomicrobiota bacterium | reverse complement strand
GGCCTAACCATCTTCTGGGGCGCGTTCCTGCTCTTCCTCGTCCAGCCGCTCATCGCACGCTTCATCCTGCCTTGGTTCGGGGGCGGCCCGGCCGTGTGGACGGCGTGCATGCTGTTCTTCCAGGTGATGCTCCTCGCGGGCTACGCCTACGCCCACTGCAGCATCACTTGGCTCCGTCCGCGCCAACAGGTCCTCCTGCACCTCGCCTTGCTCGTCCTCGCGGTCTGCCTCCTGCCCATCGCACCCGGCGAACATTGGAAGCCCGTCGGCAACGCGCAACCGACCGGCCACATCCTTTGGCTGCTCCTCGCCTGCATCGGCTTGCCCTACCTCGTGCTGGCCGCCACCGGCCCGCTGCTCCAAGCGTGGTTCAGCCGCAGCCACCCAGGCGTCTCGCCCTACCGTCTCTACGCCCTGTCGAACGTCGGCTCGCTGCTCGCGCTCTTCGCCTACCCGTTCGCCATCGAGCCTCACCTGACGCGCCAGACGCAGGCGCTCGTGTGGTCCGCCGGGCTCATCGGCTATGCGTTGCTGGCCGCGCTGTGCGGACGCGCCGTCTGGTTGCGCGGCGACACGGCGACCACCGCGGCCACCGCCGATGCCACCCCGACCGCAGCCCCGTCGTGGACGCAGCGCCTGCTCTGGCTGGCGCTCCCGGCCTGCGGCGTGGTACTGCTGCTCGCGATCACCAACAAGCTGTGCCAGGATATCGCCGTGGTGCCGTTTCTTTGGGTGCTGCCGCTGGGGCTTTACCTGATCTCGTTCATCATCAGCTTCGACAGCCCCCGCTGGTATCGTCGGTGGTTCTGGTGGCCGGCGTTGGCGGCCTTGCTCGGCACGGTGCTCTGGAAACTCCATGAGGCCGTCAACTTCCCCAACATGGCCGTCGAAGGCGCGGTCTACCTCGGCACGCTCTTCGTGGGGTGCATGGTCTGCCACGGCGAGGTCTATCGCCTGCGCCCCGAAGCCAACCGCTTGACCGGCTACTACCTTTCGCTCTCCGCCGGCGGCGCCGCGGGCGGCATCTTCGTGGCCCTGCTCGCTCCGATGCTCTTCCCGCACTACTTCGAACTGCATGTCGGGCTCTTCCTCGTGGTCGCGCTCGTGCTGGCCGTGCTGGCGGGCGAACCCACCAGCGTGCTGCGCCGTGGCGTCGGCCGCTGGGCCTGGGCACCGTTGCTGCTGCTCCTAGCGGCCTACGGGGCGGGCTTGTGGCACACCGCCGCAGCCTCGCTCAGCTACACCAAGCTGACGGTGCGCGATTTCTACGGCGTGCTGAAGGTGACGGAGGACGACGCCCAAGACCCGCCGCACCACAAACTCACCTTGCTCCACGGCGGCACCATCCATGGCCTGCAGTACGTGAGCGCGGACCAGCGTCGCACCCCGACGACTTACTACACCTCGGGCAGCGGGGTCGGGCGCCTTCTCGCCACGCCCAGCCCCGTGCACGGACGCAAAGTGGCCGCGGTCGGGCTCGGCACCGGCACGCTTGCCGCCTGGGGCCGCCCGGGCGACGAGTTCCACTTCTACGAGATCAACGACAACGTGGTCCGCCTCGCCCGCGGGACCTTCCATTACCTGGGAGACAGCCAGGCCAAAATCGACATCCGCATGGGCGACGCCCGGCTGACGCTCGAGAAGCTCGCGCCCGAGAACTATGACGTCATCATCCTCGACGCGTTCAGCAGCGACGCCATCCCGGTCCACCTGCTCACGCTCGAGGCCTTCCAGACCTACCGCCGCCACCTCCGCCCCGGGGGCGTCATCGCCGTCCACATTTCCAACCGCTACCTCGACCTCGAACCGGTCGTGATGCGCGCGGCGGAACACGGCAAGCTCAGCGCCCTGTACTTCAACAACACCGGCGAATCCGCCGAGACCGCCGACGCCGAAGACGTCTATTCGTCGGACTGGATCCTGCTGTCCGATGACCCCGCGACGCTCCGTCAGACGAGCCTCGCCAAGCACGGCACCGTCCCCAAGCCGCCCGCCGCCGGGATCGGCCCGTGGACCGACGAGCGTAGCGACCTATTGCACATCCTCGTCGCCGACGAAGGCTCCTTCCTCGCCTGGCTCCAAGGCCTCTAATCGCATGCTCCGCCCCCTGCTCGCCCTGCTCGTCGCCGCCACCGGCGTCCGCGCCAACTACGCCGATGAGGCCTACGCGGCCACCTACAAACTCTACAACTCCGCGCTGAGCGGCACGTGCTCGCTCTACCGCCGGCCCGCGCCCGACACCGCGCTGTACCTCGTTACGACGCAACACCAGCTGGAAGGCTCCAAAGGCGACTTCTGCCTGCTCGTCCTCCGCGAACCGCAAGCCGATGGCTCCTTCAAGCGCAGCGATTACAAGGTCGTCATCCGCGTGGACGGCAAACCGACCTGGGTAAAGCACCCGAAGTTCGACCTCGCGGTCCTGCGCCTCCCCACGGCCCCGACCGGCACCTTCGCCGCCCTGCCGACCGAAGCGATTGCCAATGACGAACGGCTCAAGGCCGCGCATCCGTCCGTGGGTTCGCCGCTGCTGCTCTTCACTTTCCCGCATGGCGTCGAGTCCATCCGCCAAGGCTTCCCCGTCGCCCGCCAAGCGGTCTTCGCCCAACCCCCGCTGCTGTCCTCGGAGGCCTACCCGACCTTCCAGGCGGACTTCCCCGCCGCCGCGGGCGATAGCGGCGGCCCCGGCGTCATCGCCGGCCCCGGCGACAAGCCGCTCATCGTCGGGATGTGCTTCCAACGGATGAACCACGACGAAAAGGTCACGACCGAGACGACCACGGCCACCGTCAAGCACCCGCTGAACATGGGCACGTTCATCCACGGCCGCTACCTGCTCGAGGCCATTGAGATGGCCGCCAAACAATAATACCTCCTGACATGCTTCGCTCCGCCTGCCTCTGGCTGCTCGCCCTCGCCCCGCTCGGCGTGGCGGCGGCCGACAAACCCACGCCCACGAACGTCATCATCCTGTTCGTGGACGACATGGGCTACGCAGACATCGGTCCGTTCGGGAACAAGACCCTGCGCACGCCGCACCTCGACCGCTTCGCCCAAGAGGGCATGCGCTTCACGCATTTCTACGCCACGCCCGTCTGCTCGATGTCGCGGGCTTGCCTCCTGACGGGCTCCTACAGCGCCCGCGTCAGCATGCCTGGCGTGCTTTTCCCGCAGAACCGCATCGGCCTGCACCCCGACGAAGTCACGATTGCCGAAGTGGCTAAGACCCGCGGCTACGAAACCATGATGATCGGCAAGTGGCACCTCGGCCATTTCCCGGAGTTCCTCCCGACACGCCAAGGGTTCGACCACTACTTCGGCCTGCCCTACAGCAATGACATGAAGCAGAGCCGCGCTGGCTACCCGCCGCTACCGCTCTACCGCGACGAACAGGTCATCGAAACCGAACCGGACCAGTCCCAACTGACCCGCCGTTACACGGAAGAGGCCGTTAAGTTCCTCCGCACTCAACGCGAGAAGCCCTTCTTCCTTTACCTGCCCTACACGATGATCCACGACCCCGTGGCGGCGTCGGCGAACTTCAAGGGCAAGAGCGCCCAAGGGCTGCTGGGCGACGCCGTGGAGGAGATCGATTGGTCGGTGGGCCAGATCATGGCGACCGTGAAGGAGCTCGGCATGGATGAGCACACGTTGGTCATCTTCACGTCCGACAACGGCCCCGCCGGCCGCGCCGCCCCGCCGTTCTCCGGCAACAAGACGACGAACCTCGAAGGCGGCGTCCGCGAGCCTTGCATCATGCGCTGGCCCGGACGCATCCCCGCCGGCACGACCTGCGAACGTATTGCCGGCAACATCGACGTGCTGCCGACCCTGGCCAAGGTCTTCGGCGCCGAACCGCCCAAGGACCGCATCCTCGATGGCCGCGACCTGAGCCCGCTCTTGGCCGACCCGTCGGCTCCGGCGGTGCGCGACACGCACCTGTATTTCACCGCGAGCCAAAAGCTGGAAGCCATCCGCCAAGGGCCGTGGAAACTGTTCCTGTTGGACCCCGCCAAGCGCAAAGGCGAACCCATCCGCACCGCTCCCGCGCTCTACGACGTGACCAAGGACTTGGCCGAACTGGACAACGTGGCGGCCCAGCATCCGGACATCGTCGAACGCCTGAAAAAGGAAGCAGCGGAACGTCTGGCTGAACTCGAAGCCCACAAACGCCCCATCGGCAAACTCGGTGATGGCGTGGACGCGCCGGCAGCGACGCTTCCGGCGAAAAAGCCGGTCACGCTGACCGGCCTGAAGCCCGGCGATCGACTGAAAGCAACCGAAGCGCCGCAGGTCGGCGGACGAGCCTTCTCGCTCTCGTGCTCGTTCAGCACCAGCCAAGCCAACACCATCTTGGTCTCCCATGGCGGCACCCAACTCGGCTACGCCCTCCATATCCGCGACGGCCAACTGACCTTCTCGGTGCGTCGTGCCTCGGATGAAAACAGCGAAGTCGCACTCCCCACCCCGACCGATGGGCAGGTTCACCACGTCCGCGCCAGCCTTTCCCAGGACGGCAAGCTGCACCTGCAGTTGGACGACCAACCTGAGGTCGCGGCCCAAGGCGGCGGCCTCATCGGCAAGCAACCGGCCGAAGACTTCTGCGTAGGACACGATGCGGCCAACCCGGCGGCGAAATACAAACAGCCGGAGCCCTTCCGCGGAACCTTGACCCAACTCGAAATCCGCTAAGAACCTCCACCATGCGCCCCTTCGTCCTCCTCGCCCTGCTCTGCTCGTCCCTCTTCGCCGCCGACGACCCCAAGGTCGCCGCACTGACTGCAGTCGATGACGCCCGCGTGGCCGCCATGCTCATGCCGAGCAAGGTCGCCCTCGACAGCGTCCTCTCGGACGACCTCCGGTACGCCCACTCCAATGGCAAGGTCGACACCAAGGCCTCGCTGACCGCCTCGCTCCTCGGCGGCGAAGCGAAGTACCTTAGCTACAAGTATTCCGAGCGCTCGTTCAAGTTCCCCGCCCCGGATGTGGCGCTCATGGCCGGACGCCTCGAAGTGCAGGCCGTCGTCGACGGCGTCAGCATGACCACCGGCATCAGTTACCTGGCCGTCTGGCGCCTGGAAAAAGGCCAGTGGAAGTTCCTCGCCTGGCAGTCCTGCAAGCTCCCGCCCGCGACCCCGGCCAAGTAAGGGACAGTCGGG